>SYID01000229.1 GCA_005798925.1 Verrucomicrobiota bacterium | reverse complement strand
TGCCATTGAGTTACGTGCGCATTGAAATGATGAAGGAGGCGGGGATCGCACCCACAACTCCGAGTCCCGTGTAACCCAATTTGCGGCGGCTCGTTGGCACGAGCAAGGTGTGCACTGGATATTTTCGGCGCTTTGAATTAAACTACTCCTTCGAAATGGTCAGGTAAAAGGGAATCGAACCCTTGGCCCAAATTAAGACACCCAGACTTAGGCCCGGCCTTGCTACCTGAAATGATCGCGTCGATGGACGCACTAAACGAGCAAGATCTGACCGAGAGGGTATGTATGGCGTATAGTGTAACTCTCGATTCTTCGGCTCGAAATGGCGTTCGGAGAAGGACTCGAACCTTCATCTGCCGGTTCGCGACCGGCTATCCTGTCCTTTGGAGAAGATCCGAACTGAAACGTTGTCTCTTGTTATTTAGTAATGCGGGAATTAGTCACCCATGGAGGACTTGAACCTCCACCCTCTCGGTTCCAAACCGAGCGCGATACCATTACGCCAATGAGTGATTAGGCCAGGCCTCGCCTGGGTGATTCGAGCAAGTATTTGCCGTCGGGATATTGCCGATGAACCGGTTGCCCGGATCGCCACGCTTACGCGCATCGGCTGCGATTTTATACTTCGTGGTATGTGTGATAACCGACGGCGGTCGGCTCGAAAGGGAGAGGAGAAGCGAGGGCTTCTCCGAAATGGTCAGGAAAACGGGCTTCGATCCCGTGACACCGTGCACCCCGAGCACGTGCTCTGCCTGGCTGAGCTACTTCCTGAATAAAATGGCGCGTCTTAAGACGCGAAGACGAGCAAGTTGTCGAACAAGAGGTTTTTGCCTGATAACTCTCGCTCAGCGGCTCGAAAGAACGTGGAGAAGTTCAGCTTCTCCGAAATGGTCGCAGCGGCGGGATTCGATACCCGCAACTTACAGGTTCTAAGTAACCAATGTCCAGGCGGTCCGTTGCCAGACAAGGGGGCGGAATTGGATAAGGGGAAACCCCTCCTGTTGCCTCTGCTTGGGCTACGCTGCGTAAATTTTGAATAAACTCGGGATAAGCTATAGGCTGTCCTGCGTTAAACCGGGATCCGCCGCGCATCGCCTGCCGGCGCTGAAGCAAAGCAAGTGATGATGCACGACGGACCCAGGCGAGCCCGACGCGGGAACACGTCGGCGGGCTCTTTGGTCCGGACTGTAAAGAAAACGAGCAAGCATTGCGACGGAAGGGGTTTGCGAATAACCCTTTCGTCTTCGGCTCGAAATGAATCCGGCTTTGCCGGTCAGAATATGAGGTGGGTGCGTGATTGGAACCCTTACGCCTTCCGGCAGCCCGTCTTAAGCGGGCGGTGTCTGCCGTTCCACCACGACTCTGTCTCAGAAGGTCACGACCGCCGGTCATTCTCCGGCCTAACGGGGGTCTACAGCCAGTAATCGTCATCGGACGGTCCGCGTGAAGCAGACGAGAGATTGAGGACGAAGATTTACCCTGCTTTATTTTGCTAAGCTAGGTCGTGTTACTAAATTAAGTTCTTCCACGAATCTCTTGATTCGCGAAACCACTCTTACTATGACCCTCGCTTCGTTCTTTTGAAGGCGAGTCCTAGCGTTTAAATTGAGCCCAGGGCGAGGTGACTCCGCCCTGCGATTTTATATGTCGTTCAGGCGGCCCCACCCTGGGGTTTTTTCTTTTCTGATTTCTTGGCCCCGAGCCTTCCGGCTGGGTATATACAAAGATCGGGTTGAATGTTCTGCGCCAACCGACACGGGGGTCGTCGCCTTGAGGCTGTTGGTCGTGAGCTCATTCGCATGAGAAGAGATTGGTAAGACACTGGGAGTATTGCAATAAGAAACATCGAACTGGGAGCAAAGTATTATAAACTCCATTAACTACTTGTTTATAAAGTAGTTATACCCCTACTTCGTTTGAAATAGGGGCATAATGAGTCTCTAAATCGGAAATTACTTCGCCAGGGGGACCTGGGAGTTGCCCATGAGGTAGGCGAGGAGGTCGCGTTGCTGCTCGGGCGTGAAGGCCTGGAGGAGCGCTTCCGGCATGAGCGAGATCGGCAGGGTCTCACGCTTGGTGATGTCCTGCTTGTCGATCACGGTCTCCTGGCCGACGGAGCGCAGGGTGAGCGTGCGCTCGCTCTGCGCGCCGACGATGCCGCTGAGGACGCGCCCGTCCTTGAGCGTAATGCTGTTGAGATAATACGCGGCGTCCACGACGGCGCTGGGATCGACGATGTTCTCGAGGAGATAGTTCAAGTCGTGACGGCCGCTGCCGGTGAGATCAGGGCCGAGCGCGCCGCCTTCGCCATAGAGCTTATGACACTGGCCGCACACGCCGGCGAAGATCGCCCTACCCTTGCCCTGGTTGGCCTTGGCGAGCGACTCCGGCGTTTGACGCGCCTTGAGCTCAGCGACGAGCTTGAGCTTGTCCGCCGACGTCTCGCGGGTCTCGCCCCAGACTTTGCTGAGCTGTTCGTTGAGCTTGGCGTCGTTGAACGCCCGCACCTGACGCGCGGCCGACGGTCCGAAGTCGGCCTTGGGAATCTTGCCCGCGGCGACGGCCTTCAGGAGGTCGGCGGCGAAACGCGGACGCGAGACGAGCGCCATGATGGCCTGCGGTCGTTCGTGCGGATAAAGCTGCGGGTACCGGTCGATGATGCGCTGGGCCACGCCGTCCTGGTCGAACTGGGTGAGGCCTTGGATGGCCTCCATGGTCACGCCACGGACGGAAAGCAGCTTCTCGCAGACCGGCTTGAGCTGCTTGTCCTTGGCCTCGATGAGCGAGAGCAACGCGGCGCGGCGTTGCTCCATGAGCGCCTGGTCGTCGAGGGCGATCCGGCGGATCTCGTCGAGCGCCTGGCCGTCGCCGAAGACGACGTTGAGCTGGCGGGCCTGATCCTGCGCGGCCGCGAGTTCCTTGGGGATCGAGGCGACGAACGCGTCCCAGGCGGCCGGCTTGGAGGCCTTGCGCCAACCCTTGTGGGCGGCCGCGACGCCGGCGACGATCTCGGCCTGGCCGTCCGGCATGGCCGCGGCGTTCGCGAGGAGTTGGTTCAAGGCGGCGGGCTGCTTGTCCGCGCCCTCGGCGATGCGCCGCGCGATGAGCTGGGTGACCTGCGGGACACGGCTGACGTGCGCGCAATCGATGAGGTCGGCGAACGGAAGCTCGCGGAGGCCGGTCCAGACGAGCAGCGGGAGGTTGTGGTCGGTGGTGTCCTGGTCGAAGCGCAGCAGGTGCTGGGCGACGAGCGAGCGGACGGGCACGGAGAGATGCGGGAGCGACGAGGCGATCGCCAGGCGCACCCGCTGGCCACGGGCCTCGCCCGAGAGCTGGAGCAAGGCGGCTTCCTGTTCCTCGCCCGCAGCGATGAAGCCGGTGTGGCTGGCGAACTTCGCCAAGGCGTTGTTTCGGCGAACCAACGGCTCGGTGAGCTCGCGTTCGATCAGGCGAGCAAGGACGTCCTGACGTTGCTCGGCGAGGAGGGCGGCGATGCCATAATGCTTGGCGTGCTGGGCGGCGAAGGGCTGATCGGCCGACTTGACGGTCCGCATGGCCAGCAAGGTGGAATGGGCGTTGAGCGCGAGGACGCTGTCTTCTTCCGAAGCGAGCTTCTCCCAGGCGATGGTGGCCGACGAGAGATCGACGCCCTTCCAGGCGCGTTCGCGGAGTTCCCAACGCGCCATGCGCACGAGCCACTCGTTCTTGCTCCGCTGGAGCTCGACGAGCTCCGTCGGCGTGGCCTGGGCGAAATCGACGCCTGGCTGCTTGGGGTCGCCGTAGCTGACCTTGAAGATGCGGCCGGTCGAACGATGGATGCCATCCTGGTCGTGGCACTCGCCGATGTCGCTCCAGTCGAGGATCGTGACGGCGCCGTCCGGACCCTGGCTGAGCTCGATGCCGCGGAACCACGGGTCGTCAGACTTCAGGATGTCCGGCTGGTGCTGCATGACGAGCGCGCTGCCCTTGCGCTCGATGCTTTCGACGTTCACGCGCCGTCCATGCAGGTTCAGCGTCATGAGCTTGTCGCGGTACGGCGAAGGCCAGTTCTCGCCCTGGTAGATCATCATGCCGACGTGCGCATGGCCGCCGCCGAGGCTGTCCGCGCCGCCGCGGCCGCCGTCGGCGTCATTCCACTTCTTGCCGGTGTCCCAGTGATAATGGTCGGCCTGCTGGTCGATGAGCTCGTAGACGAACGGGTACGGGTCCTCGCCGTGCATGCGCTTGAAGTGCGCGCCGTGGATGCCCTGCCAGCCATGCCCTATGACGGTGTTGATGAAGAGGAGCTCGTGGTCCTTGGTCCAATCGGAGCCCCACGGATTGGTGGTGCCGTGGCAATACGGCTCGAAGACCTTCGTGACCGGGTGATAGCGCCACAAGCCGCCCGCGGTGGGCTGACGCTTCTCCTTCGGCACGCCCGGGACGTCGATCCACGAGGTGCTCGAGATGCCGACGCGGCCGTAGAGCCAGCCGTCCGGCCCCCACTTGAGTCCGTTGGCGAAGGTGTGTCGGCTGGCGGCGGTGGTGCTGAAGCCATCGAGGACGACCTGCGCCGGACCGGCGGGCTTGTCGCCGTCCATCGGGATAAAGACCAGGTTCGGCGGGCACACGGCCCAGACGCCCCCGAAGCCACGCTCGATGCTGGTGAGCATCTGGATCTCGTCGGTGAAGACGGTCCGCTGGTCGAACCTGCCGTCGTGGTCGGCGTCCTCGAGGATGAGGATCCGGTCCCGGAGGTTGAGGTCGAAGCGCTCCTTGCCGTCGGAGTAAGTATAGTTCTCGGCGACCCACAGGCGGCCGCCTTCGTCCCAGCACATCGCGATCGGCTGACGGACATCCGGTTCGGCGGCGAAGAGCGTGGCCTTGAAACCTTCCGGGAGATGCAGCTTGGTCAGGGCATCGGCCGGCTTGAGGACCGGGATATCCTCCTTCTGGTTGTCATGTGGCTTCGGGAAGGGCGCGGCGAAGGCCGCGGCGCCGAGGACGAGGGCGAGACAACGGGCTGACATGGGGGTATGACCAGCCTGTCCTCCCGGAGTTCCGCTTCAACCCCAGACCCGCTCAGAAGCCCTGCGCGATCCGGCCGTAGACGTCGGTCGAGGCGATCTGCGCGGGCAAGGCCGCCGAAGCGGGCGCGATGAGCACGGGCCAGTCGAGCGGATCCTCCGGGATGCGTCCATGCGAGCCCTTCACGAGCGAAGCATCCTGCGAGATGACTTTCATCAGCGCCCTGAACCCGAGCTTCTTCTTCAGCAGGAACCAGACGATGCGGAGCAGCGGGAAACGGATCCTGGGGTCGATGAAAAGCTCCACGGGGTCGTAGCCGGGCTTGCGATGGATGTCCACGGTGCGCGCGAAGTCCGGCTCACCCTGGCCTTCTTCCCACCAGTAATAGGAGAACCAGCTGTGGTCGTCGGCGATGACGACGAAGTCGCCGCTGCGCACGTGCCGGATGCCGGCGGCGGCCTGGCCTTCGGCGTCGAGCACCTGGGCGACGCCGGGCGTGGCGAGCAGCACCTTGCGCACGGCTTCGCGGACGGAAGGATCGAGCACGACGACGTGCGCGACCTGATGGTCGACGACGGCGAAGGCCTTCGAGTTGAAAGTATCGAGCGTCAGGCTGCCGTCCTCGGGCTTGAGCTCGAGCCAGTCGTGTTCGCGCAACACCTTGTTCAGCGGCACGGCGCGGTCGACGGCGGTGATGGCGTATTCCGAGACGATGTGGACCTCGACGCCGCGGGCTTCGAGGAATTCGGCGAGGTCGCTGACGAGCTTGTCGACGTCACGTCGTGCCCGATCGCTGCGCGGGTCGTGCGGACCGAAGCGCTGGAGGTCGTAATCAAGGTGCGGCAGGTAGACCAGGCTGAGGTCCGGCTGCTCATGCTCCTCGATCCAACGGGCCGCGTCGGCGATCCACTGCGACGACGGCAAGCCGGCGCGCGGACCCCAGAACGAATGGAACGGGAAGTCGCCGAGGTCGCGCTTGAGCAGCGCCTTGAAGCGTTGCGGATAGCTCGCGATGTCGAAGATCTTCCCGCCGTCGGCCTTGTAGACCGGGCGCGGCGTGACGGAGATGTCCGCCGCGGTGCCCATGTTGTACCACCAGAAGAGGTTCGCGACCTTGAGCTTCGGGTTCTTGGCGTGGAGCTCGTCCCAGACCTTCGGCGCGAGCACGACGCGGTTCGACTGCTTCCAGAACTGCACCTCGCTGAGCGTGCGGTCATACCAGCCGTTGCCGACGACGCCGTGTTCGCTCGGCCGCTTGCCCGTCAGGTAATCGGACTGCGCGGTGCAGGTGACGGCGGGGAACGCCGGACGGATCTGCGCCACGCTGCCTTTGGCGGCGCGCGCGGCGAGCCGCGGCATGACGCCGGAACGCAGGTCCCGGGCGGAGAGGCCGACGACGTTCAGGACCGCGCGGCGCATGGCTGCTGATCCCGCGCCCGCAGTTCGTCGGCGGCCTTGCGCACGACGGCGGCAGGCATCTCGTGGACCTGGGTGGACTTGCCGATGGCGGTCGGCAGGACGAGCGTGAGCTGGCCGCCGAGGTGTTCGCGGAATTCTTCGAGGCCGGCCCGCATCGGCGCGCCGCCGTCGAGATGCATCTCGGGCGCGTAGATCCGGAAGCCGAGGGCGACCAGCAGGTTGAGGGATCGCTCGGTCTCCGCCTGCCCGAACAGGCCGAGGTCGCGGGCGCAGATCAGGTCGAGCGCCAGGCCGACGGCCACGGCCTCGCCGTGCGTCAGGCGGTGGTTGGTCATCGACTCGAGCTTGTGCGCGGCCCAATGCCCGAGGTCGAGGGGGCGGGCGCTGCCGAGCTCGAAGGGGTCGCCGTTGCCGGCGATGTGCCTGGCGTGCAGTTCGGCGGAGCGGCGGACGGCGCGGCCGATGGCGGGGAGATCCCCGGCCGCGAGCAGCGGGGCTTCCTTCTCCAAGCTGGCGAAGAAGGCCGGATCCTTGAGCAGCGAGACCTTGACGGCCTCGACGAGGCCGTCGCGCAGGCCGCGGGCGTCGAGCGAGGCGAGCAGCGCGAGGTCGTTGACCACGGCGGCCGGGACGGCGAAGGCGCCGGTGAAGTTCTTCTTGCCGAAGGTGTTGATGCCGTTCTTCACGCCCACGCCGGCGTCGCCCTGACCGAGCGTCGTGGTGGGCATGCGCACGAGCCGCACGCCGCGGTGGGCGGTGGCCGCCGCGAAGCCGACGGCGTCGAGGAAGGCGCCGCCGCCGATGGCGAGCACGTACGAGTGGCGGCAGATCTTGTCGGCCTCGATGGCGGCCAAGGCGGCCTTGACGACGGCGGAGTCCTTCTTGGCGGCCTCGCCGCCGGTGAGCACGAGCGGAGCGCGCGTGAAGGCCACGCCCATGGCTTTGCCATAGGCGGCGACCTCGGCGGCGAAACCCGGACGGGCCTGGGCCAGGCCGGCGTCGACGATCGGGATGACCTTGGCTCCGGCGAACAGGTCGGCGAGGACCCGGTTACCCGACGCGAACGCACCTTCGGTGAAGAAGATGCGATGGCGGTAAGTCACCGCGAATTCGAGGTCGAGGGAGTCGGACATGGCCCGGGGGAGGGTTTATCAGAATGAGTGAGACGCCGGAGGACAAGCCCAGTTCCCGGAAAACCCCGCCCCCGCGGCAAAATCCCCCGTTTCCTCAGGTCGAAGGAATCTGCTTCCGCCAGCGCAGGACAAGCCGGACGGCGACCGGCGCCGCCGCCAGGACGAGCAAGAGCAGGCAGGCGGCGGCGAACAAGGCTTCGGGGTGCACGCCTTTGTGTTTGATCAATGTGCCGAGGCAAACGAACGCGAGATGGCCGTTCGCCATGGCGTCGATGAACGGCATGGCCGCCAGCCGGTCGGCGACGCGCGGGCCGACGCCGGCGGGCAGCGGGTGACGGCGGTTGGAGCGGACGAGCCACCAGGCGTAGACGCCCGTCCACAGCAGCATCCACGGCCAGAACAAACCGACGGCGAAGAACAGCGGCACGGGCGCGAGGAAGAGCAGCGCCTCGACCCGGCGGCCGGCGCCCCCGCCGGTGGCCTCGTGCCGCGCGACGAGCGTGATGGCGAAGGTCAGGAGCCACAGCGCGGACATGTGCGCGAGCATGATCCAATCGGCGTCGGAAAGCGGGAGGAAGTAAAGCCGCTCGCCGGCGACGAAGAAGCCCAGCGGCGGCAGCAGCGCGCGGCACGCGCCCATCACGACCGGCGCCCAGCTCACGCCTTTATGCCAGCGATCGTAGATGAGCACGCAGAGCGCGAGCAGCAGCGCGACGACCGCTACGGTCTTACGCAAAGGCGCGGGCGCGGCGAGGACGGTGAGGACGAAGCCCGCGGCGAGCGCGCCCCAGCCGGCGCGCAAGGCCTCGCCGACGGCGATGAGTCCGGCGGGGATCGGGCGCGTCGAGCGACGCTCGGCGTCCCAGCGCGCGTCGAAGGCGTCGTTGAGGATCATGCCGCCGACGTAAGTCAGCGAGACCCCGAGCAGGAGCAGGACCAGGCCGCCCCAGCCGATCGGCTCCGGCGGCTGACCCGCATATTCCGAACCGATGGGCCGCAGCCGCAGGCCCTGGGCGAGCAGCCAGCCGGCGAGCACGTTGCTCCAGACCGTCGGCAGGTTCGAGCCCCGGGTGAGGATGAGCCAGCCGCGCAGCTTCGGACTCATCTCAGAGGGGCTGCACGCCGCGCCGCGCAAGCTCGGCGAGCGTCCAGCGGTATTCCTCGGCGATCATGTCGGCGACGTCGGCCGCGCGGACCTCGGGCGGCAGGACCTCCCAGGTATACGTCTCGATCTCGAGCTCGCGGCAGGCGCCCGGCGCCTTCGCGATGACGTCGAGCGCGGCGCGCAGGTGGTCGTTGGTCGTGGAGAGTTCGTCGGACAGGCGGTCGGCGTTGACCGGCACGTGGAAGTGCACGCGGAGCTCTTCGAGCGCGCGGAGCCGGTCGATCGCCGCCATGGCGAGCGGGATGTCCTTGAAGCGCACGATCGAGCCGTCCTTGGCCCGGCCCATGGTCTGGTGCAGGTAGGTCGGCTCGTGCATCTTGCCG
>SYID01000228.1 GCA_005798925.1 Verrucomicrobiota bacterium | reverse complement strand
GCTCACCCAGATCAGCCTCTGGTGGTTCGACCAGGCCCGCCTCGTCTTCCCGACCCACCTCGTGCCCGACCACGCCGTCGCGCTGGCCAAGGCGCTGCGCGGCCACGAGCACCTGATCCCGCGCTCGATGCTCGTGCGCAAGCTCAAGCCCCTGCCGGTCGAGGCGGTCGTCCGCGGCTACCTGGCCGGCGGCGGCTTCAAGGAATACCAGAAGACCGGCGGCATCCTCGATCACCCGCTGCCCGCCGGCCTGCTCGACGGCTCCAAGCTGCCGCAGCCGATCTTCACCCCTTCCACCAAGGCCGCCGAAGGCCACGACGAAGCGATCACGCGCGCCCGCTGCGGCGAGATCCTCGGCGAGAAGGTCTTTCGCACGGTGCAGGAGACTTCCATCGCGCTCTACCGCATGGGGGCCGAACGCGCGGCCAAGGCCGGCGTGATCCTCGCCGACACGAAGTTCGAGTTCGGCAGCGCCGCCGACGGCTCGCTCGTCCTCATCGACGAAGTCCTGACGCCCGACTCCTCCCGTTACTGGCCGGCCGCCACCTGGCAGCCCGGCCGCGCCCAGCCTTCCTACGACAAGCAGTTCGTCCGCGACTGGCTCGAGGCCCAGCCGTGGAACAAGACCGCGCCGGGTCCGGTCCTGCCGGCCGAGGTCGTCCGGAAGACGCAGGCGCTCTACGCGGAGTGCCTCGAGCGGCTCACGGCGTAAGATAGTCACGAGGGCCGGAGGACTTGAGGGCCGGAGGATCCGAAGGAGGGCCTGAAGGTATTGAGTATCAGGGAAGTGCTGCCTTCGAGGTAGGGTCGGGACCGTGTCACGACATAGGTGCCTTGTTGCATTCCCAGCCGCTAACCGCCAACCGCTGATACCTTACGTAGGTAGGGACGTGATCACTATCGCGTCCTAAGTCGTGAAACGTTCGCCGTAGGGCGAACCAAGGTAGGGGCACGATTCATCGTGCACTCCTCCCTTCGGAGGGCGCGGCAAAGCCACGCCCCTGCCAGCGGCCGCCCTGCGGCGGCCGAGGACCGCACGTGGTGCCGTCCCTGCCTGTAAGGCGCGCGGAACCGCGGTCGACAGGCAGGGTCGGACAGGTTACCTCATCGACCATGAAGCCGACCCCGCTCCTCGTCCTGCTCCTCGCCGCCGTCGCGTCCGCCGCGCCGGAACCGAAATTCCGTCCGCAGGAGATCGGCCAGGTCGAGATCGGCTACGGCCTCGCGATCGCCGATGTCGACGGCGACGGCAAGAAGGACATCGTCCTAGCCGACAAGACCACGATCCAGTGGTATCAGAATCCGACGTGGAAGAAGCATGTCATCGCCGAGAACCTCACGAAGGAAGACAATGTCTGCGTCGCGGCGCAGGACCTCGACGGCGACGGCAAGGCCGAGATCGCGGTGGGCGCGGGCTGGAATCCCGGCGACACGGTGAAGAGCGGTGCGGTGTTCTATCTTATCCCGCCCGCCGACCGCACCCAGAAGTGGTCAGCGGTGAAGCTGCATCATGAGCCGACCGTGCATCGCATGGCCTGGGTCGAAGTGGTCACCGGGCGCTGGGACCTCGTCGTCCAGCCCCTCCACGGGGTCGGCAACAAAGGCGGCGAAGGCGCGGGCGCCAAGCTCCTCGCCTACCGTAAGCCGGCCGACCCCAAGGACGAGTGGACGACCGAAGTCATCAACGACGTCAGCCACATCACGCACAACCTCGAGCCCGTCCGCTGGCAGCGCCACATCGCCCAGCAGATCCTGACGGGCTCCAAGGAAGGCATCTGGTTCAACTCCTACGCCGACGGCAAGTGGAGCCACACGCAGCTGACCACCGAGCCCGTCGGCGAACTGCGCGCCGGCAAGCTGCCCTCCGGGGCCATGATCGCGACCGTCGAGCCCTTCCACGGCACGAAGTCCGCGGTCTACACCCGCGACGCCGCCGGCGTCTGGCGGCGCCGACAGATCCTCGACGGCTACAAGGACGGCCATGCCGTCGCCTGCGCCGACTTCCTCGGCGCCGGCAGCGACCAGGTCATGGTCGGCTGGCGCGGCGCCAAGCCCGCCGACCGCGGCATCCGCCTGCTCACCCCGCTCGACGACGCCGGCCAGACCTGGCGCACGGACGTCATCTCGACCGACGCGATCGCCGTCGAGGACTTCAAGGCCGCCGACCTGGACGGCGACGGCAAGACCGACCTCATCGTCGCCGGTCGCCACACCAAGAACCTGATGATCTTCTGGAACGCCCGCTGAGGCGTCCCGGCCTGGACACGAAAAAGCCCTCGGAAGAGGGCTTTCTGCTTTCAGGAAATAGTCCGACTAGGATTCGAACCTAGACAAGGAGAATCAGAATCTCCTGTGCTACCATTACACCATCGGACTGTCCTGAGCCGTCTGACGATGGGACTCCGGGTCGGTTCGTCAAAAAGAAAGGAGTGCCAAAATGCACCGGAAACACGCAAGGGATAGGGGCAGGGGTGGGGGTAGGGGTAGGTAAAGGCAGTCAGGTGATGGGCATCAGAGGTGAACCGTTGGCAGGAGGAACGAGCGTCGGCCTGCTTGCGGGATGGAAATCGCGAGCCTCTCTAACTTTGTCACCTGGCAGAAATCCGTCCGGCTTGCCGCCGACGTGATCAAGCTCACCCAGCGCCCTTCGCTCAGCCGTCATCTCTGGGCGTGCGACCAACTCAGGCGCGCCGCCTT
>SYID01000227.1 GCA_005798925.1 Verrucomicrobiota bacterium | reverse complement strand
GAAGGCCGCGGTGGCCACGCCCAAGGCGCGGGAGTCGGCCAGACCGATGTCCTCGGAAGCGCAGATGACCAGTCGGCGGGCGATGAAGCGCGGCTCCTCGCCTCCTTCGAGCATCAGGAAGAGCCAGTAGAGGGCGGCGTCAGGGTCGCCCCCGCGGACGGATTTGATGAACGCCGAAGCGGTGTCGTAGTGGTCGTCCCCGCCGTCGTCATAACGGATCCGTCGCTCGCGGGCGAACGCGGCCACAGCCTCGTCGGTGACCGCGCCCAAGGCCGGCGCCGACAGCACGAGCGTCTCCAGGCAGTTCAAGGCGCGCCGGAGATCGCCCGAAGCCATCTCGGCGACCTGTTGCAGGACCTTGTCGGACGCCTTCACCCCTAGCGCGCCGAGGCCGCGCTCCTTATCGGCGAGCGCCGACCCGAGGAAGGCCGCGATCTCGGCGGGCGTAAGCGGATCGAGGCGGAAAAGGTGACTGCGGCTGAGGAGCGCCGGGACGACGTAGAGCCCGGGATTATGCGTGGTGCAGCCGATGAGGCGCACCACGCCGGCTTCGACGTCGGGCAGGAGAAGGTCCTGCTGGGCCTTGTTGCAGCGATGGATCTCGTCGACGACCAGCACGGTCTTGCGCGAGGGCTGACGGCGGGCGTCGGCGAGGATCTCGCGGAGTTCGGGCGTGCCGGAGAGCACGGCGTTGACCCGCACGACGAAGGACTGCGTCTCGGCGGCGATGACCTCGGCCAAGGTGGTCTTGCCGCAGCCGGGCGGACCATAGAAGAGGAGCGAGCCGAAGGTGTCGGACTTGATCAGCCGGGGCAGCAGGGCCTCCGGGCCCAGCAAGGCCGCGTGCCCCACGACTTCGGCGAGATTGCGCGGACGCATCCGCGAGGCCAGGGGCCGGCGACGTTCCGGGATGGCGTCAGGGACCCCCTGGCCGAGACCGGGCAACGCATCGTCCGAACCCTGGCGGCGTTCGGCCACGGCTTACTTCTCTTCCGCGAAAGGCACCAGATGGCAGTAGGGCTTCTTGCCGCGCAGCTGGTAATACTTCTGGTGATATTCCTCGGCCTTCCAGAACTTCGGAGCGGGCTCGACCTGAGTGGCGATCGGCCGCGCGAAAACCTTGGCGAGGGTAAGCCCGATCTTCACGTCGTCGGCGGTCTTCTTCTGTTCCGGAGTGTGGGTGAAGATGACCGAACGATACTGGTCACCGATGTCCGGGCCCTGGCGGTTGACCTGCGTCGGGTCATGCATCTTGAAGAAATACTCCACGAGCGTGCGGTAGGTGACCTTGGCGGGGTCGAAGGTGACTTCGATGACCTCGGCGTGGCCGGTGCCCTTGGCGCAGATCTCCTCATAGGTCGGATGCTCGGTCTTGCCGCCGGCGTAGCCGCAGACGGCGGAATGCACCCCGGGGATCTTGGCGTACTGGTATTCGACGCCCCAGAAGCAACCGGCGCCGAACGTGGCCTTTTCGAGTTTGGGAGGAGTCGTCATGGTCGGAGAAGAAGGGGCGGCGTCCGCGGCCAGCAAGGCCGCGCCACCGGCGCAGACGGCCAGACCGGATCGCAGGACAGTGAGGAGCTTGTTCATGGCAGGACGAATCATAGTGGGGGAATCCCCCGGCGTGGCAAGGGGGACGATGCTCAGGCCACCAGTTCGCGGAGGACGGCGGCCAGATCCTCAGGCGGCCGCGGGACGCCGACCAAGCCGCGCTCGGGCTGGAGATAGAAAGTGTCGATCGCGAACCCCTGCTCCGTCGCGATATTGGCGAAGGTGATCGCGTAACCGGCGTCCCGGATGGCCCGTCCGACGCGGAAGAGCAGGCCCAGGCGGTCGTTGCACTGGATTTCGACCACCGTGCGGGCCAGTTCGGTCTCGTGATAGACTTCGACCTGGGCGGCCAGCGGCACGAACGCCTTGCGGCGGGGCGCGGTGAGCAGGGCGTGCCGTTCGGCGGCCGCGACCTCATCCAGGAGATCGGTGCCGTCGAGCAACGAGCGCGACAAGGCCGCGGAGAACAGCGCCTGCGCCGTGGCTTCCTTGCCCAACGGCAGCACCACCTTGAAGAAGTCGATCGAGACGTCGTCCTCGCGGGAGAACGCGCGGCAGGAGACGATGTTGATGCCGGCCACGGCGAACGCGCCGGCCATCCGGCTGAACAAGCCGGCGCGGTCCCAGGTCACGACCGTGACCACCGACTGCCCGGAACCGGCGTCGTCATGCCACTCGACGATCGGCCGCAGGGAGACCTCCGGCTCCTCGTCGGAGACCGACGCGATCAGCCGATGGATCATCCGCAGGTGATGGGCGGCGTCGACCGGCGCGGCGTGCTGATAATAGCCCGGCGGCATGGTGGTGAAATGGGCCTCCAGCTCGTCCTCGGGCAACTCGCCGCCCAGCAGCGCGGCCGTGGCGGCCCGCAGGCGCTTGGCGGCATCCTGCTGGTCGTCCTCCTCGGTCAGGGCCAGCCGAGCCAGCGTGCGGCGATACAGCCTCCAATGCTGGCCGTCCTTGAAGTCCGTCCAGAGATCGGGGGAGGTGGCCCGCGCGTCGCAACGCGTGTGGACGAAGAGGCTGCGCAGGACCTGTTCGTCGCCCATCAGGCGCGCGAAGCGGTCGACGTTCGCGGGGTCGTCGATGTCATGCCGCTGCCAGTAGAGCCCCATCACGAGGTGATGGCGGATGACCCCGGCGGCGATGGCGCGCTCGCGCGCGTCGAAGCCGAGGCGTTCAAGGATCGCGTCGGCGATGGGCACCCCGCGTTCGGCATGCCCCGCGATGCCGCCCGACTTCGCGATGTCATGCAGGAACAGGACGGCGTAAAGCAACGAAGGCGCCTCGGAACCGAGCACGACCTCGCGGTAGCGCTGCTCCACCGGCGTCTCGCCCGCGTAGATGGCGTCGAGTTCGCGCAGGCATCGCAAGGTATGCACGTCGGCCGTCCAGCGATGGTAGAACTCGAACTGCACCAAGCAGTGAAGGCCGGCGAATTCCGGGACCAACCGGTACAGCAGGCCGTGCTCGCGCAGCGCGTTCAACGTCGGGTAGACCCGGCCCCCCTCGGTCAGCATGGCGCGCAGGGCGCTGCCGGCCTCCTCGGACTGGGCGATCTCCGGCGTGAGCAGATGCGCGCGTTCGCGCACCAACAGCGACAACGCCCGGTCCGGCCGGGCCTCATGCACCTGGCAGAGGCGGAACAGACGGACCAGGCGGCGGGGATCCTCCTCGAAAAGCAGGCGGTGCTCCGCGGTGACCGTGCCGCCCGGCGTGACGCGCAATCCGTCCAAGACGAACGGCGCCCCCCACCCTTCGGGCTCAGGTTCGCCCATGACGGCGCCCTCGACGATCTCGGCGCAACGGCGGACGTGGTCGGCGGCGTCGAAATACTCGCGCATCATCGCGCCGATGCGCTCGGTCAGCGTCCCCTGGTAGCCGAGGGCCGCGGACATCGCGTCCTGCCGTTCGAGGGACAGCTGCTCGGTGGGCCGGGTGACCTGGAAATGCAGCTCGCAGCGCAGGCGCAGGAGCACCTGCCGGGCTTCGTCGAACTTCTGCAGGTCGACCGCGGGCAGGAAGCCCGAGGCCGCGAGTCCCGCCGGTCCCACGCCGTTCCGGGCCGTGCGGGCGATCCAGACGCAGCCCTGCACGTCGCGCAAGGCGCCGACGCCGTTCTTCAGGTCAGGCTCCTGCAGGTAGGCGCTGCCGCCGGCCTTCTCGCGGCGCTTGCGCTGCGACTCGACGATGGCGCGCGCGAACGGCCGCCAGGCCTGGCCCGAGAGGAGCGCGGCGGTCTTGGCCTCGAGCTGGGCGTAGAGTTCCGGCGACCCGCACAGGCGGCGGGTCTCAAGGAGCGCGACGTGCAGGTGCAGGTCGTCCTTGGCGTAGTTGGTCGACTCGGTGACGGTCCGGACCGACTGGCCGACCTTGAGGCCCAGGTCCCAGAGCGGATACAGGATCGACTCGACGAGGGTCTTGGTCGCGGCGGAATGCCGGGGGACGAGCACCAGGAGGTCGACGTCGCTCAGCGGACAAAGTTCCGCGCGGCCGTAACCGCCCGTGGCGACGAGGCAGATCGCGGCGGCCGCCGGTCCGGCTTTCAGGAAAAGCGCGTCGAAAAGGATGTCGATCGAGTCGGAGCGAAGCCGGGCGACCTCGCCGCCGCGCAACCCTGCCCGGTGCGCGGACAGCTGGAGCTCGCGGACCTCGGCGAGGAACGCCCGGGCCCGGGGCACGAACTCGCCCTCCAAGGCGGCCTGACCGGCCAGGCCATGCTGCAGGGCGGCGCGGCGGAGCAGGACGGCGGAGGCTTCGTATTCGGGCGACATGCGACGGAACCAACGTGATGGGAAAGGCTCCGTCGTTCAAGGGCGATTGCCTTCGGTCGCTTCATCCGCCTAAGGTGGGTCATGCAATCCTGGCTGAGCGACCTCTGGTCCCACCTGCACACGGCCGAAGGGCTGCGTCAACTGATCCAGACCGGAGGCATCGGCGTGATGTGCGTCATCGTCTTCGCCGAGACGGGCCTGCTCGCGGGCTTCTTCCTGCCGGGCGATTCGCTCCTCGTGACCGCCGGCGTCCTCACGATCGCCAACGGCGAACGCCCGGCCGTTTTCGACCCCTGGGCCGTGACCGGCGCGCTGACCGCCGCCGCGATCGTCGGCGACCAGACCGGCCACTGGCTCGGGCGCAAATACGGACACCTCATGGCCGCCCAACCCGACAGCTGGTGGTATAAGCGTCGGCATCTGGAAGCGGCCCGGGCCTATTTCGCGGAGAGGGGTTCGTTGGCCATCGTGCTGGCCCGGTTCGTCCCGCTCATGCGCACCTTCGTGCCCTTCGCCGCCGGCATGGGCGACATGGCGCCGGGACGGTTCTTCCGCTGGAACCTCCTGGGCGGGATTCTCTGGATCCACTCGCTGGTGTGGCTCGGCCACCTCCTCGGCGGCACCCCGCTGGCCGACAAGCTGCATAAAGTCATCCTGATCGTGGTGCTGATATCGTTCATTCCGCTCGTCTGGGCGGCGGCCAGACGCGTGCTCACTTCCCGGGCGGAAACCAGAACCTGAAAGTCGTCCCGCCGGGTCCGGTGGATTCGACGACGATGTCCCCGCGGTGATCGCGGAGGATGCGTTTGACGATGGCCAGCCCGAGGCCGGTGCCGTCCTCGCGGCTGGTGAAGAAGGAGTCGAAGATCCGCGGCAGGATGGCCGGCGGGATGCCCGTCCCGGTATCGGCGATGCGCACGGCGACGACATCACCCTGCGGACCAGGTTCCAGCCCGAGGCGCAGCGAAAGCTCGCCGCCGCCCGTCATCGCCTGCACGCCGTTCATCATGAGGTTCAGGAAGACCTGCTGGATCTGGCCGGGATGCCCCTCGATGGCGGGCAGTTCGCCGGTGACCTCGACGGACACCTTGACGCCGAGCTGCTGGAGCTTGAGCCGGAGCAGGAGCACGGCGTTCTCGGCGGCCTTGCGGAGGTCGACCGTGCGGAACGCCCCGGACTGCGCCTTGCTCATCCCGAGCACCCGGGAAACCACGCCCTCCATATGGGCGATCTTCTCGCGCATGACGCCGATGTCCTCCATGCGCGGGTCGTCCGCGACAAGGCCCTGCGCCAAGGTGTCGGACAGCAGCTTCATCACCGTGAGCGGATTGCGGATCTCGTGGGCGACTTCCGCCGAGAGCAAGCCGAGCGCCGTCAGGCGTTCGCTGCGGCGCAGGCCTTCCTCGACGGTGAACACCTTGGCGTACAGGCGGGCGTTCTGGATGGAGGAGGCGCCGAACGAGGACAGCGCCGTGACCAGGTGCTTGTCGTCGTCGGAGAACCGGTAGGCGCCCATGGCCACGCAGAGCAGCACGCCGAAGGTGTCGTCCTCGTAGCGCACGGGCACGGCGAGGAGCGAGGAGGCGGAGACCGGCTCGGCGAGCCTGGTGAAGAGATGCTCCTCCGATTTGCCGGCGAGGGGCACGACGACCGGGCGCCCGCGGGTGACGACCGTGCCGAGCGAGGTCTGGCTCACGGCGATGCTCACGGCGAGCGCGCTGCCGGCCAGATCCCCCTCGAGGTGCCGGAGCAGGAGGACGTCGTCAACGAGCTTGTAATAGGCGCAGGCACGCGCTCCGAGCAGGCCGCGGGTGTGCCGCGCCAGGTCCTGCGAGATGCCGGGCTCGTCGCGTTCGCGCGCGAGGCCCTGCGCGGCGCGCACGAGGGCCTCGAGCTGCGCCGCCTTGGAACGGAGCTGCCGGAGCAGCCAGATGCGGCCGACGGCCTTCGAGGCCTCGTT
>SYID01000029.1 GCA_005798925.1 Verrucomicrobiota bacterium | reverse complement strand
TTGACGACGTCGCCGATGTCGGCCCGCAGCGACTGCACGTAGCCGCCGACCTTGGCGTACAGGGCGACCTGCTGGTTGGGGCGGACTTCGCCGAGCAGCTGGACGCTGCGCGTGATGTCGCCGGTCTTGAGCCGCGTGACGGGGAAGTCGGCGGCTTGGAGGGAGAGCGCGCCGAGGAAGAGCGCGAGGAGCTTAGGAGACGGCATGGTCTTTTTGGTAATGGGTGCTTTGGGGGTCGTCGGGATCGACGGAAAGGGAGGCGCGGCCGGCCGAAGCCATGACCCAGGCATAAGCCGCCGGGACGAGCGTGAGCGTGGCGACGGTGCCGAAGATCAGTCCGCCCATGACGGCGCGTCCGAGCGGAGCGGTCTGGCTCCCGGCTTCGGACCAGCCGAGGGCCATCGGGATCATGCCCGCGAGCATGGCCAACGAGGTCATGAGGATGGCGCGCAGGCGCGTGGCCCCGGCCTGACGGGCGGCGTCGGCGGAGGAGGCGCCGCCGCGACGGGCCTCCTCGGCAGCGGTGAGCAGGAGGATGGAATTCGCGACGGCCACGCCGACAGCCATGATGGCGCCGATGAAGCTCTCGATGTTCAGCGTCGAGCCGGTGAGCAACAACGCGGCGATGACGCCGGCGATCACGACGCTAAGGGAGGCGAGCACGATGGCCGCGAGGCGGATGCTCTGGAAATTCGCGGCGAGGAGCAGGGCGACGATGACGAGCGCGATGGCGAGGCCGCCGCCGAGTCCGTTCAGGAGCTCCCGCAGGGGCGGGACCTGGCCGCGTTGGTCGACCTTGACCTTGGCCGGGGGCTTGCCCGCCGCGGCGATGGCGGCGTCGATCCGGTCCGCGAGGTGGCCGAGGTCGGTGCCGGCGTAATTGGCGGTCAGGGTCGCGAGGCGCTGCATGTTGTAGCGGTCAAACTGCGCGACGGCCACGCCCTCCTTGAGGGTCGCGATGGAACGCAGGAGCACGGGCTGCTGGCCGGCGGTGCCGACGGGCAGGTTGCGCAGGTCCTCGACGCTCTTGGTCGCGGCGGCGGGCACCTGCACTTGGACCTGGAAGGCGACGCCGGTCTTGGGGTCGGCCCAGTAGTTGGCCAGGATGAAGCGGCTCGAGCCGGTGGCTTCGATCACCGAACGCGCGGCGTCGGCCATGCGGATGCCCATGAGGCCGGCCTTCTCGCGGTTGATGTTCACCTCGAGCGCCGGGGTGTCGATGGTCTGGGCGAACTGGATGTCGCGGAGTTCCGGGATCTTGGCGAGTTCGGCCCGCACGGCCTCGGCATGGGCGCGGTTATCGGCGAGCGAAGGGCCGCTGACGGCGATTTCGATCGGGGTCGGCGCGCCGAAACTCATCACGCGGCTCACGATATCCGCGGGCTCGAAGGAAAGACGGACGTCCGGCATGGCGGCGCCGAGGCGGCGTCGCAGGTTCTCCTTGGCGGCGTCGAGGTCGACCTTGGCGTCCGCCTTGAGCTGGACCTGCAGCGTGGCTTCGTCGGTGCCGCTGTTCCAGGCGTGGACGAGGTTGACGGGGTAGTTGGGGGCATGCACGCCGACGAGTCCGAGCGTGGTGCCGATGTTCTCCGCGCCGAGCTCAAGCTTGATGACGTCCAAGGCGCGCAGGGCGATCTGCTCGGTCTTGTCGAGCTTGGTGCCGGCGGGAGCGCGCAGGCGGACCTGCAACTGGCCGTTGTTCGCGGGCGGGAAGATTTCGCGTCCGAGCGTGGGTCCGAGCACGGCGATGAACGCTGCGGCGAGGGCGACGCCGCCGAGCACGACCACGGCCTTGCGCGCAAGTACGCCGTCGAGGATGGCCTCATAGCGGGCCTTAACCTGGGCGAAGAAGCCCGGGGTGTGCGTGCCTTCGTCCTTGAGCAGCCAGACCGCGAGGACGGGCAGCAACGTCGATGAGAGGGCGTAGGAGGCGATCATGCTGAAGCCGACCGCGAGGGAGAGGGGGAGGAAGAGCGCCTGGGCCGGGCCTTCCATGAACAGCGAGGGCAGGAAGACGGCCACGACGCACGCCATGGCGAGGAAGCGGGGGCCGGCGGTGGCCGCGATCGCGTCGCGCACGGCCCGGGCGACGGGTCGCCCTTTCTCGCGTTCCTGTTGGATGGCTTCGATGGCGACGGTGGCTTCGTCCACGAGGATACCGACCGCCAAGGCGAGTCCGCCCAGGGTCATGAGGTTGATGGTCTGGCCGCAGAGCCAGAGGCCGAGCAGCGCGACGAGCAGGGCGAGGGGGATATTGACCACGACGACGAGCGTGCTACGGGCGTCACGCAGGAAGAGGAAGACCATGAGGCCGGTCAGCACGGCGCCGAGCACGGCCTCGAGGAAGAGGTCATGGATGGCCCGTTCGACGATCGGGCTCTGGTCCATCTCGTAGCTGACCTTGATGTCGGCCGGGACGGCGTTCTGGAAGGTGTCGAGGTTGCGTTTGACGACCTCCGCCACGGCCAGCGTCGAAGCGTCGGAGCGCTTGGTGACGGGGATGTAGACGGTGCGCCGTCCGTTCACGAGGGCGTAGCTGGTGACGGCGTCGGCCCCGTCCACGACCTGCGCGATGTCGCGGATGAGCACGGGCGGGTTCTGACCCGGGCGCACGAGGACGTTCTCGAGGTCCTTGATGTTCTTCACCGTGGCGTTGACGGGGACGAGCAGGTTCTGGTCGCCGAGGACGAGATTGCCTGCGGGCAGGATCGCATTGGCCCCGGCGAGCGCGGCGGCGACTTCTTCCGGCGCGACGCCGGTGCTGCGGAGTCGGTCGGGGTTCAGGTTGACGAGGATGGTGCGGGCGCTGCCGCCGAAGGGCGGGGGAGCCGACACGCCGGGCAGGGTGGCGAAGAGCGGGCGGACGGTGTTCAGCGCGGCGTCTTGCAGCTGCGCGACGGAACGGGTCTCGCTCGCGAACACGAGCTGGCCGATCGGCACGCTGCCGGCATCGAACCGCATGACGAACGGCGGGACGGTGCCGGGCGGCATCATGGCGCGTGAACGGTTGACGTAACCGATGGTCTCGCTCATGGCCTGCGACATGTCCGTCCCAGGGTGGAACTGGAGCTTCATCACCGCGGCACCCTGGATGTTCTTCGATTCGACGTGCTCGATGCCGGTGATGTACAGGAAGTGGTATTCGTAATAGAAGGTGAGGAAGCCCTCCATCTGCGCGGCGTCCATCCCGCCGAACGGCTGGGCGACGTAGATCGTCGGGACGTTCAGAGGCGGGAAGACGTCCTTGGCCATGCGGTTCAGGCCGAAGAGGGAGGCGAGGACCAGCGCGACGACCGCGACGACCAAAGTGACCGGCCGGCGTAGGACCATGGAAAGGAAGCTCATGAAAGGGGGGTACAGAAAGAACCTTACTTTATGCCAAAGGTTTCAATCCCTATCCCCGCCCGATTGTGACAAAACCGTGTCAGACCGAAAGGATTCATTAGCTAATGGGAGACCGTAAAGCATGCTGCGAGCATGGGTAGGGATGACCGGCCCGGTCATCCATGGGCGCGCGGGCCGCACGCCCCTACCTGAATGGATGGCTGCGTCGATAATCCAGCCGCCCGAAGCATTCAATCTACTCAAGAGGAGACCGGAAACCGGATAGTATGCTTCGGACATATGCCCCCGCCAACCATCCGGTCTCCCTCTGCGGCCCCCATTGAGCCCTGCCTCTTCCCCTTGCCCACGTGTCACCATGCCAGCATGCCCCCTCTTGGACTCTGTGTTGGTAGGGACGGCTCTCCGAGCCGTCCGTTCGCCTATTGATATGACTTACCCATCGGCGGGTTCGGAGAACCACGCCCTACCATCTGCCCCTCTGATCAACCGAGCCTCTGAGCCTCCGTGCCTCTCGGGTGTTCCCCTTGTCCCCGTGTCAACTTGCCCCCGTGTCCCCTCGCGACCTTCGGTCGCGCGTTATTTCGCGTACGCCTCACTCGCCGCTTTCTGGAACTCTCGGCGAATATCACTTTGGTCGGAATTCTTCAGATCGGTGCGCTGGATCAGCAGGACGTAGGCGCGCTTCTTGATGGGGTCGATCCACGCCTGGGTGCCGAATACGCCGCCATGCCCGTAGGTACCGGGACTGAGGCTCTCGGTGACTTCCTTGGGTTCGCCGACGACGTGGAAGCCGAGGCCCATGCGCATGCCGGGCGCGAAGCTGACGTTCGGCAGGTCGCCGAGCTGGTTCGCGGTCATCT
>SYID01000028.1 GCA_005798925.1 Verrucomicrobiota bacterium | reverse complement strand
GGAGACGCGCGATGGGGTCAGACACGTTCAGAATTCCGAACGAAGTCAGACCCCATCGGCGCAGGCTGACGGCTCGGAGGGCCGTCCCTACCAAGAGACAACTATGTCGTGACGCGGTCCCGACCCTACCGGGCGAGGCGGGCCTCAGAGGGAGTCGAAAAGGGCCTGCGGCGTCATCCAGATCACGTCGTCGCCGGTGCTTCCCTTGGGGTCCGGACGGCCGGCAAAGCAATAGATGAAGCGGCCGTTGACGGCCACGGGCGTGGGCGGAGCGACCGCCGCCAAGACTTCCTTGGCCTCGGATGAAGAGAAGTCACGAGGGGATTCGATGACCGAGAGGATGAAAACCACATCATACCGCTTCCGAATCTTGATGCGGTACATCTTGATTCCTCTGGCCTCGAGCTGTTCTTGCTGCTGCTCGGTCGCGCGGCTCCAGAGACGGTTACTGCTATCGCCGGCGTAGTATTCGAGGCCACGGGCGCGGCAGCGCGCTTCGATGGACTGCGGCGTAAAGCCGACCGAGGCCGGACGCCCGTGGATGGACGGCTCCCCGTTCATCGGCGTGTAGGTGTCGGCACCAGTCAGGCCGAGCACGAAGAGTCCGGCCAACGCCAAGACCACCACCCCCGCCAAGGAGCCGAACACGATGAGGATCACCTTGACGGCGCTAGTGCCTTGCTTCGGCCGCACAGGCAGCGGAGGAGGCGTGTCCATGATCAGGCGTTCTCGAGGTCCTTGACCGCGCCGATGGTCTGCCAGATCAGGACCACGCCGAAGGGCGCGGCCACGATCGCCAGGCAGATCGTGGCGGCAAGAATGCAGAAGGTCAGGGCGAAGCCTTCGTTGACCTTCTGATCAGGACGGCCACGGGCCTCGGCAAGGCGGTTGATTTCCTTCATCAGGCCGACGTGGGCGACGAAGTTCCAGTAGAGGTTGAAGAACGGAATGAAGCAGAAGCCAACGGCCTTGCCCGGGGTCACGGTCGTCACGCCATCTTGCACGGCAGACCAGGCCCGATGGAGAATGAGAGAAGAAAAGACAACCGCAGGGATGGCGAAGACGATACTGAAGACCGCCCACGTGGTCGCGTCGTAACTGTCGACCAGAGAAGCGATCGTGAAGATCATGGATATCGCCAAGGCGACGTGGTGCAGGATCGCGAAAACGATTAGGCCGGAGGAGGAAGTGCGGGGGTGCATAGGGGTATGTGTGTTTATTGATGCTTTTTTAGTGTAAGCAACCCCGAAGCCATTGCCTCCCACAGGAAGGAGTCACACCTGCCGGTAAGGGGGCATCAAAGCCTTGCTCCCATGCGGGTTTGATGCGTCGCACGAAATGCGCCTCTCCGGGGGGCGCGACGTTCTGGCGCCTGACCGACGCTGGAATCAGGCCTGCTCGATGTCTTTGACCGCGCCGATGATCTGCCACGTCACCACGACCGAGAATGGAATAGAAAAGACGGCCAAGCACATCGTCGCTTGGAGGATACACTGCGTGAGGGAGATGCCCTCGATCACCTTCTGGTCAGGCCGGCCGCGGGCGACGGCCAAGCGGTTGAACTCTTGCATGAGCCCATAATACGCGACGAAGCACCAATAAAGGTTATACAGGGGGATGAAGCAGTAGCCTACGGCCTGGCCGGGGGTAGACTGAGCCTTGCCGTCTTGGACTGACTTCCAACCTCGGTGCAGGATCAGGCAGTTAAAGACAAGGGCAGGAACAACGCAGACCCACGAGAGGGCGCGCCATAGATCCCGCGGGCCGTCGACGTACACCATCACCGCGAAGAATACGCTAAGGAAGCTGAAGACGTGGCTCAGGATAGCATAGGCGACCAGGCCCGAGGAGGAGGCTTTACGGGGTTCTTGCATGTGCTTTTTATGTTCAAGCCTCCGACGGCCTCAAGCGCGAAGGTGTAGCGACCGGAGCGCCGAGGGGACGCGACGAGGTCGGACACGTTCAGCATTCCGAACGAAGTCAGACCCCATCGCATCGCGGATGACCGGGCCGGTCATCCCTACCGGTGCGGCGGAGCCGCGAGGGTTTGGCGGTTAGCGGTTAGCGGTTGGGAACGACAGAGAGACAGCTAGGTCGGCACGCAGTGCCGACCCTACCTTGGATGCGGGCGGAGGCCAGGGGGAGCATGGGGTCAGACACGTCAGGCGGCATGACGAAGTCAGACCCCATGCTGGGGGATTCCCGGGGTTGCGGGGGCGGGAGGGCGGGTGATGGATGGGGGATGCGGAGAAGGATCTCATTTTGGCCGGCCTTGACTTGGTTGCGTTTGTAGCGTTTATTGCATGACGCCATGAAGACGACCTCCACCCGCCTCGACCCCCGCTCGCTTTCCAAGAAGGACCGCGCGGACCTGCCTCGCTTGGTCGAATTCGCAGCGGCCCACCGACGACCCTGCCTCCGCTCGGCCGACGGTCAGGAGATCCGCCTGCCCCAGGCGGTCTATGACGTCCTGCTGCACGTCGCCCGGGAGATGTCCCAAGGCCGTTCCATCGTGCTGATGCCCGAAGACGAAGACTTCACCACCCAGGCGGCCGCGGACTTCCTCGGGATGTCCCGGCAGTATGTCGTGCGCCTGCTCGATGAGAAGAAGCTCCCTAGCCATAAGGTGGGAACGCACCGCCGGGTGCGCCTGAAGGACCTGCGTGCCTACGCGGCGGTCCGCAATAAAGACCGTCGGGCGATCCTCGACGGGATGTTCGGCGCAGCCAAGGAGGCCGGGCTCTACGATTGATGGGCGTCCACGTGGCCAGGCCGGTCGTGCTGGACGCCTGCGTGCTCGTGCCGCAGAGCCTGTGCGACCTCCTGCTACGCCTAGCCGAAGAACCCCGGCTCTACCGACCCGTCTGGACGGAAGAGATCCTCAGCGAAGCGCATCGGGCGCTGACTCAGAGGCTGCCGAAGAAATGGCCAGTCGCCACCGCTGACCGATGGCGCGAGGCCATCGGAAGGGCGTTCCCTGAGGCGTGCGTCACGCCGGCGGCGGAGCTGATTGCGAAGGCGGGAAATCATCGCGGCGACCGTCACGTCCTGGCGGCGGCGATCGACGCAGGCGCCAAGGATATCGTGACGTTCAATCTAAGGCATTTCCGGCCGGAAGCGCTGACACCCTGGAAGATCAAGGCCGTGAGTCCCGATGAATTCCTGCTCGAGCTCTACTCGCTCAATCCGAACACGGTCAGACACAAGGTAGCGCTGATGGGTCGCAGAGACTCGGAAGCGAAGCCGCTCGCACTACTGCGGAAGCATGTGCCGGGTTTCGTGGCGAGAATCGAGGGGGCGTGAAGCGAGGGCCGGAGGGTCGGAGGGCACGAAGCAAAATGATAGGAACCAAGGCAGAAGGCCTGGGGCTCAGAAGAGGCATGATGCGACGGGGTCGGACACGTTCAGCATTCCGAACGAAGTCAGACCCCATCGCGTCGTCCCTGCCTTGACACGGGCGGAGGGGGATGCAGGGTCGGGGGCGTGTCCTTAAGAATGCGAATACACTATCCACGAGTGGCCAGCTCACGCTGACCGCAGGGAGTTTTCGCGCTTAAAGAAATCGGCCTCCGGCCCGCTCCCCTTCCCTCCCGGGATAAATCCGCGCCTTTCCTTCGCCGCCGTGCCGGCGTCGGGATGACTGCTCCGCACGCACCATGCATCACCAACGTGAACACTAACATTTCCAACGAACAGATCCTCGCCCTCCTCCAGCAGCTCGTCGCCCAGAACGAAGAGCTCCTGAGGAAAGTCGCGGCCTTGAAGGCCAAGACGGACCTCCTGGAACACAAGATCGATTCGATCGCCGAAGAAGCGGGGTTGATCTGACGTCCGCGGCGGTGCCGCGGACGTCAGATCGGAGTATTGAGTATGGAGTATCGAGTATCGGGGGTGATTCCGGGTGACGGGTGGCAGTCCCGGGTGGCAGGTGGCGGACAGGGATTAACTCAAGGGGGAACCGGAGACCGGATGATTAGCTGGGGGCATAGGTCCGAAGCTAACTTCCCGGCTTCCGGTCTCCCTTTGCGTGGAGGGTCTTAAGGTAGGGGCGCGCGGCCCGCGCGCCCGCGGATGACCGGGCCGGTCATCCCTAGCCGAGACAAAGGCGCTCCCCCGATACTCGATACTCCAGACTCGATACTCTGAGCTGAAGAAATTGAGCTCAGCTCAATTTCTTCAGCTCGCCGGTGCTGTCGCCGAGCTGGACGTCGCGGATGTCCATGCGGTTGAGCATGCTGACCCAGAGGTTGTTGAGCGGGGTCTCCTTCGGGTAGACGACGTGGCGGCCGGGGCGGAGCGTGCCGCAGCCCTTGCCGGCGAGCAGGATCGGCAGGTCGTCATGGTTATGCCGGTCGCCGTCGCCGTTGCCGGAGCCGTAGACGAGCATCGAGTGGTCGAGCAGGTTGCCGTCGCCTTCCTTGACGGACTTCAGGCGGTCGAGGAGGTAGGCCAGCTGGGTGGCGTGGAAGACGTTGATGTCTTGGATCTTCGCCAGCTTCACCGGATCGTGGCCGTGGTGGGAGATGCTGTGGTGGCCGTCGCGCACGCCGATGAACGGATACGAGCGGTTGGAGCCTTCGTTGGCCAGGACGAACGTCGCCACGCGCGTGGTGTCGGTCTGGAACGCCAGCACCATCAGGTCGGCGAGGAGGCGGAGGTGTTCGGCGTAGCTTTCCGGGATGCCTTTGGGGATCGGCGCGCCGGCGGGGGCCTTGGGTTGGCCGGAGGCGCCGGACTTCTGGATGCGCAGTTCCATCTCGCGGACCGCCGTGAAGTATTCGTCGAGCTTGCGCTGGTCGTCGGCGCCGAGGCGGACGTTGAGTTCGCGGAAATCGTCGCGGACCGCGTCGAGGACCGACTTGCGTTGCGCGTCGCGTCGTTGGCGCTCGAGGTCGGTGCCCGAACCGAAGAGCCGTTCGAAGATCAGCTTCGGGTTCACTTCCTTCGGCATCGGCTGGGTCGAGGAGCGCCAGGAAATATTGGACTGGTAGATGCAGGAGTAACCCGAGTCGCAGCCGCCGGCGAGCTTGCTGGCCTCGGTGCCGATCTCGAGGGAGGCGAGGCGGGTGCGGTCGCCGAGGCGGGCGGCGGCGAGCTGGTCGGCCGAGACGCCGGCGCGGATGTTGGCGCCGTCGGTCTTGCGGGGCTGGGCGCCGGTGAGGAAGGCGGACATCGCGCGCGCGTGGTCGCCGCCGCCGTCGCCGTTGGCGCGGGCCTTGTCGGCCGTGAGGCCGGTGAGCACCGAGAAGTCGGCCTTATGGGCCGCGAGGGGCGCGAGGATCGCGGGCAGTTTGGAAGGCAGGGCGCCTTCGGCGCCGACGCGCCAGCCGTCCATGTTGACGCCGTTGGGGACGTACAGGATCGCCATGCGGTTCGGCGCGGCCTGTTTGACCGGCGTGTCGCCGGCGGCCCAGGAAGTCTGGAGGCCCATCGCCTCGAGCCACGGCAGGGCCATGACGGCGCCGAGGCCCTTGAGGACCGTGCGGCGGGGGAGGAGTGCGGGCTTCATGGCGCGGGTGATTATTTCTTAGGAGTTTCCGACCCTGATTCAACCTGCGAAGTTCCGCGGCGGAGGCGGAAAGGATCGCTCATCACCACCCCGAGGACGAGGGAGGAGAAGCGGGCGTCCTGGGCGAGGGCGGCGGACGTGATCTTGTCGACCGCCGGGCCGTCGTAGTAATCGAGCCCGCGGCCGAGGCCGAACGTCAGGAGCTTCGAGGCCAGGTTACGGACGATCTTCTCGCGGTCGGCCTTGAGGATCTTCTTCAGCTCGCCCGCGCCGGCGAAGGAGCGTCCGTCGGGCAGCTTGCCGGACGGGTCGATCGGGGCGCCCTCGTCCTTCGAGCGCAGCTGGCCCACCGCGTCGAACCTCTCGAACGCGAACCCGATGGCGTCCATGCGGGAGTGGCAGGACGCGCAGGCCGGATCGGCGCGGTGCTGCTCCATGCGCTGGCGGAGGTTGCCCTTGAGTTGCTGCCCTTCGAGGGTCGGAACGGAGGGGGGCGCGGGCGGCGGCGGCGAACCGAGGATCTGTTCCAGGATCCACTTACCGCGTTTGACCGGCGACGTGCGGGTCGGGTTCGAGGTCGCCGTCAGGATGGACGCGTGGGTGAGGATGCCGCCGCGTTCGCCGGGCGGGAGCGTCACGCGCACGAAGGACGAAGGACCGCGGCCGCGGGGGAAGTCGGCCTTGAGGCCGTAGAACGCCGCCAGGTTACGGTCGACGTAGGTGAAGTCCGCGTCGATCAGGTCGAGCACGCTGCGGTCCTCGCGGACGATCTCGGCGAAGAAAAGTTCGGTCTCCTTCATCATCGACACGCGGACCGCGTCGTTGAAGGCCGGGAACATCCCCGGATCGGGCGAGACCGTCGACAGCTGGCGGAGCTGGAGCCATTGCAGCCCAAAGCCCTCGGTCAGGTAGCGGGAGCGCGGGTCTTTGAGCAAGCGGCGGGCCTGGGCCTCGAGGTTGGCGGAAAGCTTGCCGGCGTAGGCGAGCTGGAACAACTCGTCGTCGGGCATCGAGCCCCAGAGGAAGTAGCTGAGCCGGGAGGCCAGCGCGAATTCCGAGACCGGGTGGGCGTCCGGCGCGGTCGGCTGCTCGTCCTGTTCGGCGCGGAAGATGAATTTCGGCGAAGCCAGCACCACGGCGATCATCGCCTGCGCGCCGGCTTCCCAGCTGCCCTTGGCCTTCTCGGCGTCGAGGAAGACCTTCGCGTAACGGTTGAGCTCGGCGGGCGTGGCCGGGCGGCGGAAGGCGCGGCTCACGAAGGAATTCGCGACGGCCTGGGCGCGAGCCGGGCCGGTCTTGCCGGCGATCGTCGCCGCCAGGCGGCGCTGCAGTTCCGTGCGCGTGTCGGACGGGCCGAGCAGGCGGAGGCGGAGACCGGAGAGGGTGCGGTTGCTCCCGGTGATCTTCGCGGGCGGGTTGAGCCACTTCAGCGTGAACTCATGCGGGCCGGCCTTGAGGGTGGCCTTGGCCTCGGCGACCTCGGACTTCTTCACCTGCTTGAACTGGTAGGACCCGACCTCGCGGCCGTCGACGAGGAAGGCGACCTTCGGGGGCGGGTCGCCGGGCGAGCCTGTCGAGCGTAGGTTGACCGAGATCACGTAGTCGCCGTCGCGGGAGGCCGTCATCGGGCCCGACAGATAAGGAGCCGGGTCGAAGTAGCGCTGCTGGCTGTCGCGTTTGCCGCGGGGCGACATCTCGATCATCGCGAGGCCCGTCCCCTCGAGGGCGGCGGGCTGGTCGGGCATCGCCTTGGCGGCGATCGCCTCGCCGACGGACAAGAAGCGCTCGAGATGGACCGGCGAGAACGTGAGCACGTCGCCGATGTTGTCGAAGCCGTAACCTGTGTCGTCGGCGGGGAAGTCGGCGGAGAAATTCTCGTCGAGGAAGCAAAGGTCGCGGATCGTCTGATTGTATTCCGCGCGGTTGAGGCGGCGGATGGTCACGTCGCCCGGATCGGGCTTGGCTTTGGCGATGGCCGCGGCGAGGAGCTGATGGACCGACGACTGCAGGCGTTCGATCTCGGCCGGGGACGGGCGGGTCTTCTTCTTCGCGGGAGGCATCTCGCCGGAGGTGACCTGGTTGACCACTTCGCGCCAGATGCGTTGGTCGCGGAAGAAACGGGCGTCGTTCTTGAACCCTTCGAGGTTGAGGTGGCCCTTGGCCAGTTCGGCGTCGTGGCACTCGTAGCAATACTTGTCGAGGAACGGCACCACGTCCTGCTGGAAATCCGCGGCGGCGGCCGGGGCGCTCCCGACGCAGGCGACCGCCCCGAAAATGGCGACAAACCGGGAGGGCCAAACTGCGCGTAGGGCCGGGAACAGCATCTTTCATTAAAGACAAAACCGAAGGGGTAAGGTTGCAAACCAAAGGCCTGGAGCGTCAAAAAAGTGTCAAAATCGCGGTTTAAATCGATAAAACTATGGTTAATAAGGACTTAAATAGGTTAAATCGCTCAAAAAGGCGCGGCGATCGTGGGCGCAGAGGGGTAAAAACCTGCCTCCACTGCGGAAACATCCTCGAATAGGCCCATTTGGGCGTGGCAGATAGGGGAGTAAATTGGCAACCTAAACCCCTGATTGGTGTTTCAGAGATACCCCGCCCTAATCCTCCCGATGAGCCTCTTTTCCCGCTTCGCCTTCGTCATGTCGACGGCCGCCCTTCTGGGGGTCGGCCCGGCTTCGGCCGTGAGCCTGGACAGCCTCGTCAAGAATTCGCCCTTCGGCGGGACCGGGACGGCGGCCGGACCGGGCGCGGCGCCGAGCACGCTCGAGTTCCGGGGCATGTATGCCGAAGGCGGCGTCAATTATTACAGCATCTATAACACCCAGACCAAGCAATCGACCTGGGTGGCCGAGGGCGAAGCCCCTTCGGTGAACGTCCCGGTCGTCGTCAAAGGCTTCGATCCCGTGAACGAGACGCTCGACGTCGACAACGGCGGACAGCCGCAGCAGATGGCGCTGCACCAGGCCGTCGTGGTGGCCTACAAAGGGCCCAGCCCCGCGCAGCTCGCCGCCGTCTCGGCCGCCGCCACGCAGACCACGGGCGCGCCGACCATCGGGGGCATGCCGGCGAACCTCACGCCCGAGCAGGTCGAGGCCTTCCGCCAGCAGATGCGCGAGCGTTTCGGCAAGCGCGGTCCCGACGGCGGCGACGGCCGTTCGCGCGGAGCGGACGCCGCGTCCGGCAAGAGCTCGAAGAACGACGCGCCCACGACTTCGACCAAGCCCCCCAAGGCGCCCAAGGTGCGCTGAGCCTCGCCATTCTTTTCTCCATGACCTCCGTCCCACAGCATCCCGCCCGCCGTCTGCGGAAGGGCTTCACCCTGCTCGAGATCCTGATCACCATCGCCATCATGGCGCTGCTGGTCGGCGTCGTCGTCGGCAACCTCGACAAGTTCTTCGGCCAGGGCCAGGAAGGCTCGGCGAAGATCTTCGTGCGTTCGTCGCTCGAGGCCCCGCTGCTCAGCTATCGCCGCGACATGGGCGACTACCCCTCGACCGAGCAGGGCATCAAGGCCCTGATCAAGGCGCCGGAGGACAAGGCCGACCAGTGGAAGGGCCCGTACATCAAGGTCCCGGGCGGCAAGCTGCCGACCGACCCGTGGGGCGAGCCGTACGAATACCGCTACCCTGGCACGCACAACACGGACAGCTTCGACCTGTTCTCCAAGGGCCGCGACAAGCAGGCGGACACCGCGGACGACATCGGCAACTGGTGAGTCCGGCCGCGCAGCACTCCCCCGGCGTTCCGGCGCGTCCCGGCTTCACGTTGCTGGAGACGCTGCTCGCCATCGGGCTCATGAGCATGATCGCCGCCGTCCTGATCGGCGGCTCGACGACGCTGCTCAAGGGCACCGCGCGTTCGGATCCGGAGGACGCCGCGAAGGCGCTGCTGCAGGCCGTGCGACGGCGCGCCGTGCAGCAGTCGCGGACCTTCGAGCTCCTGCCGGTCGAGGGCGGGGACGAGGACTCGCCGGATTTCCGCTGGGGGCCCGAGGGCGCCGGCGAGGACGAACCCTTGGCGGAGGAGAAGCTCCCGCGGGCCGAGGGCGTGAAGGTCAAGATCCTCGCGCCCGAGACCACCGGCGCGATCCTGCTCGGCGGCGTCGCGTCGGAGACCCCGCTCGCGCGCATGCGCTTCTATCCGGACGGCACGTGCGACCGCGTGCGCCTCGAGGTGACCCGCGAGGAAGGCCGCCGCCTCGTGCCCATCGACCCGCTCACCTGCGCGCCGCTCCCGGCCGTCGACGCCCGATGAACCGCCGCGGCTTCACGCTGATCGAGGTGCTCGTCAGCCTCGCCATCTTCGCGCTCGCGGCGATCAGCCTCGGGGCCGCCTATTCGAACGTCATCCTCAGCCGCATCTCCATGAAGCAGGACGAGCAGCGCCTGGACGACCTCGCGCGGTGCCGCGCGGCGCTGCTCGAGACGCCGGGCTTCGACGACGTCGAGGCCGGCGGCGAGATCCGCCTGCCCGGCGGACGGACCGCGCGCTGGCAGGGCAAGATCGAGGCCACCGCCGTGAGCGACCTCTTCGCCGTGCAGCTCACCGCCGAGATCGAAGGGGCGGACGGCGCGGAAGCGGAGGAATTCACCGAGACGCGCATGCTGCTGCGGCCCACGTGGTCGATTCCGTCGGACCGCCAGAAGATCCGGGACGAAGCGCGCCAGCGGCTCGAGCAGGAGCGCGGCTACAAGGAAGCCGACGGCAACTCCGCGTTCATCAGCGCGCCGACGCGGGGCAAGAAGCTCGTGCCCGCCAATCCCGGCGGCAAAGGCTCGGCCGCGCGCGCGCCCGCCTCGACGGCGCCGGGCGGCAAGAACAACGGCGGCAAAGGCGGCGCTCCCTCCGGCAAAGGCGCTCCGCCCGCCCGCGCCCCGACCCCGGCCCCGGCGCCGCGGCCCGCCCAATGAGCCGCCCCTTCCGCCGGCGCGGCTTCACGCTGCTCGAGATGCTCATCGCGCTGGCGTTGCTGGGCGCGCTGATGGTCGCGCTGAACACCTTCCTCTTCTCCATGGGCGAACTGTGGGGGAGCGGCCGCGACCAGCGGCTGTTCGACCAGCACGCGCGGGCGGCCAGCGCCTTGGTGCGCAACGCGTTCGAGCAGGCCACGCTCGGGCCGGGCGCCTCGGGTGTCGCGCTGAAGGACGTGGACGACGGCGCGGGCACGACCGTGCCGCGGCTCGGCTTCCTGCTGCCCGACGCCGGGCGGCTGGCCGACTGGCCGGAGGCGCCGCTGCCGGACGTGGACTTCACCGTCTTCGTCGAGGAAGGGCGCGGGCTCGTCTTCCAGTGGCAGTCGCGGCTCGAGCTCGAGCGCGACATCACGGACCGCCACGACACCGTCATCAGCCCCTTCGTCACCGCGCTGCGCTACGAATATTACGACGCCGACCTCAAGGAATGGAAAGTCGAGGACGAGCCCGTGAACGAGCCCGGCTCGACCGCCTGGCGGAAGCCCGCGCGGGTGCATCTCGTCTTCAAGCGCGGGGCGCTCGAAGCCACGAAGGTCATCAGCCTCCCCATCAAGCGCTCCGGCGCCTCGACCCCATGAAGCGTCGCCGCGGCTCCGTCATCGTGGTCGTCCTGGTGCTCGTCACCCTGGCCGCGCTGCTGCTGGCGCAGTTCATGGAGGACAACTCCCTCGAGCTGGCCATGGCCACGCGCGAGGCGGACCGGCGGCGCCTGCGGGCCGACGCCCAGAGCGAGCTCGAGCTCGCGCTGGCGGTCATCGCCGAGATCCGCTCCATCGACCTCAACAAGGTGCACGCGCCCACGCAGGGTTTCGACGACCCGCACGCCTACGCCGGCTTCCCGCCGCGCGAGGGCCTCGAGGTGAAGTTCGAATACGAGGACGAGTCGGCCAAGCTGCCCCTGAGCGTGCTGACCAAGAACGACCTCATCCAGCTGCTGTACTCGCTCGGCATGGAGCAGCGCGACGCCGAGCGCGTCGCCGACGCCGTGGTGGCCTGGCAGAGCAAAGGGTATGAGTCGCTCGAGGAGGAGGCGACGGACGCCGCCTACCAGCGGGCGACGCTCGCCTTCCGGTCCGCGCGCCGGCCGATCCGGACCTTCGACGAGTTCCGTTCGATCGGGGTGGCCAAGGAGTTCTTCTTCGACGAAGCCGGGCGGCCCACGCCGATCTTCGAGGCCTTCAAGGCGTGCGTCAGCCTGTACACCTTCCCGCAGGCGAACATCAACACCGCCTCGGACGCCGTGCTGCTCTCGCAGGGGCTGGACGAGAACCAGCTGGCCCTGATCCGCGAGCGCCAGGCCGAGATCGGCAGGCGGATCGTCGGGACCCCGCCCTATTTCCGGGTCACCAGCGAAGTGCGCCAGCTCATCGGCGGCGGGGCGAACCTGGCCAAGTTCGACGACGAGATCATCCTGATGTGGCTGCGCGTGACCGTGAAGGAAGGCTTGGCGCGGTGCCGGATCAGCGCCCTCGTCGCCGTCCGCGAGGACGTCGCCTACCCCAGCGCGGCGGCCAACCCCGACACCAATCCGGACATGGCCTTGGGCGGGCGGACGACCCTTTCGCCGGCCGCGAGGACGACGGGAACCTCGACAGCCGCCCCGCGGTCTACTACGAGAACCGCCACCCCTTACCTCACCCCCGGCATCGAAGCGTCGCCCACCTTGGGCAAATCGACCATGAGCGGACGCGTCGCCAGCAACACGATCGCCTATCCGTTCCAGATCCTCGCCTGGGAGGAAGACAACGGCGCCCCCTCGGCGCCCAAGCCCCCTCTCGAAACCGCCGACCCCGCGGCCACGCCGCCCCCCACCAAATGACCTCTCCTCTCTCGCGTTTCCTCACCGGCCCCAAGCCGCAGGAAGCGGCCATGCTGCCGGGTAACCGGTTCTTCGTCCGGCGGCTGGCCGTCGAAGGCGAAGACCTCGCCGGGCAGGTGAACCTCGCGCTCGAGGCCGTGTCGCCCTTCCCGCTCGAGCAGATGCTCGTCGGTTTCGTGACCTCGGCGGACGGCAGGCAGGTGCTCGCCTACGCGGCGCATCGCCGGCGCTTCACCGCGGAGGAAAGCTTCGCGTGGCCCGAGGACTGCCAGGTCGTGCCGGAGTTCCTGGCCCTGTGCGGGCATAAGCCCGCCGCCGACGGCGTCGTCGTGCACCGCGGCGAGGAGCGCCTGACCGCGCTGGCCTGGAAGGCCGGCGAAGAACTCCCCGCGGCCGTCGCCGTGGCCGAGAAGGCGGACGCGGACGAAGCCGGGCTGGCCCGCGAAGCCGCGGCGCGCGCCGGGCTGCCGGCGGACGTCGCGGTCGAGACCGTCGAGGGCGCGCTCAGCGGCGGCCTCGTCGAAGGCGCGCTCGTCCTGAAGCGCGAAGGCAACGGCACGTTCGTCATCCCGCGCAAGGGCCTGGACGACTCCGACATCCGCGACAGCGACTTCCTGGCCGAGCGCCGCAAGAAGGAGCGCCTCAATCTGCTGCTCTGGAACGGGGTGCGCGTCGGGGCCGCCGTGCTGGCCGTCTCCCTGCTGCTGGACATCGGCGGCCTGGTCATCGGGGCCCGTTCCGGGTCGCTCGAGGCGGCCAACGAAGCGCGCCGGCCGCTCGTCGAGGACATCGAGGAGTCGAAGAAGATCACCGACCGCATCCTCGAGCTCGGCGTCAAGCGCCTGCTGCCGTTCGAGATGCTCGTGCTCGTGAACGAGAAACGTCCCGCCACCGTCGAGTTCACGCACGTCGCGTGCGAGCTCAAGAAGGCCAAGGACAGCGTGCTGACGAAGCCCGTCATGACCGTGGACGCCAAGACCCCGAACGCCGGGGACATCTCGGAGTTCCTGCGCGCCGTGCAGACCCTGCCGGAGGTCGAAGCCGTCACGAACAGCGAGCCGCGGGTGCGCGACACCTCGACGACCTTCCGCCTCGAGATCACCTTCAAGCAACCGGCCCTCCTCAAGGCCGCCGAGACCACCCAACAATGAAACACTTCTTCTTCAGCCTGAAGGCGCGCGAACGCGTCATGGCGCTGGCCGCGCTGCTCATCGCGGCGCTCCTCTGGGGCAGCGGCGCGTGGGCGCGCGTCAACGAAGGCTGGGAAGCCTGGCGCGCCTACGAGGACGAGGCCCTCGAGCAGAAGGCCGTGCTCGCCAAGGAGCGCGAGATCCGCAACGCCACCGCCGTGGCCGTGCAGGGCTTGGATTCCGGCCATGGGTTCGACCAGGCCAAGCTCATCGCCGAGGCCGTGAACGCCACCAACGAAGCCGGCCTGAGCGCGAACACCGAGGCGCCCAAGACGACCAAGGCGGGCAAGTTCGCCGTGCACTCCCTCCAGCTCAGCTGCCGCAAGGCGGACATGGCGGGCATCCTGCGTTTCTACGACAGCGTGAAGACGCGCGCCCCTTACCTCGCGCTGAGTCAGGTCAGCCTGACGTCGGAGCGCGGCACCGCGGGCACCGTGACCTTCAAGGCGACGCTCACCGCGCTGGAACTGATCGGCGAGATCCCGGGCGCGAAGGCGGCCGCGGAAGGAGCCGAGCCGGCGCCGGGCGCGGAAGGAAAGTAAGGGAGGTGGCGGGCGGGCGCGAGGGGGGACGCGCGAAGCGCGAGGGGGCACGCTGGCAAGGGGACATGGGGGCAAGGGGCGAGACAGCGTTAGTTGACCGGTTGACACGTTGACAAGGGAGGCAAGCGGCAGAACTCACTCAAGGGGGAACCGGAGACCGGATGATTGGCTGGGGAATTAAATTCCGGGTGACGGCGATTCTGGTATCGGCTTCTCGGCCAGCGGCCACGGGAGCCTGGGCCGGCTGCTGAAGGCCGCATGGCTGAATCCCGAAATCCATTCCGGTTTCCGGGCTCCCTATGAGCGAGAATCATATGGTAGGGGCGTGCGGCCCGCGCGCCCGCGGGGATGAGGAGGCAAGGCGCCCGCGGGGGTCAGACACGTTCAGCATTCCGAACGAAGTCAGACCCCATCGGTGCCGCGGATGAACGGTCCGGTCATCCCTACCCAAGACCATCAGGGCCGCACGCGGTGCGGTCCCTGCCTCAGAAGCTGAAGCTCGAGCTGACCTGGAAGACCGCGGAGACGATGGCGAAGGCGATGAACGCCACGAACGAGAAAGCCGCGACGAGGACCGAGGCGGAGATCGTCTGCGAGACCGCGCCGAGCCAGCGGTCGAGATCGGCGCGGTAGGAACGGGAGATATCACGGAGGCCCGGAGCGAGGTTGCCGGTCTGTTCGGCGACGGCGACGCGGTCGAGAAGCAGGCGCGGGAAGTAGCCCGTGCGGGCGAGGGCCTTCGAAAGGCTGTCGCCTTCGAGCACGCGGTCGGTCGCCTCGCGGAGCTGGCGGCGCAGGGCGCGGTTCGGGGCGGTCTTCTCCGCCAGGCGGAGCGCCTCGGCGGTCGTGATGCCGTTCTCGAGGAGCACCGCGAGCGTGTGGCAGAAGTTGAGGACCGACACGCGCATCACGAAGGAGCCGGCCAGGGGCACCTTGAGCAGGAGGGCGTCGGAGGCGATGAGCCCCGCCTCGGACTTGCGCCACTGGCGGACGTAGAGGGCGACGGCGACGGCGACGGCGAGGAGGACGGGCCCGAGCCAGAGGAGCGTGTTGGCGAAGCCGATGAGCAGCTTCGTGGAGAGCGGCATCTCGCCGCCGAGGGATTTCAGGAGCGTCTCCAGGCGCGGGAGCAGGAAGAGCACGAAGAAGATGATGACGCCCACCGCGACGAAGCAGATGAAGAGCGGGTAGGACAGCGCGCTGACCAGCTTGCGGCGGAATTCGCGCTGCTCGGTGAAGTGGGTGATCAGCCGTTCGAGGACGTCGCGGATGTTGCCCGTCGCCTCGCCGGCGGCGATGAGGTTGAGCGTCTGCCCGTCGAAGACCTTGGGGTAGCCGCCCATCGCGACGGACAGGCTCTGGCCTTCGCCGAGCTTGGCCCAGAGGCCGGCGCAGAGCACGCGCAGGCGGGATTTCTGGAGGCGCAGGGCGAGGAGGCGGAGCGCCTCGCCGGCGGACATCCCGGAGCGGACCAGGTCGGCCATCGCCTCGAGGAACGGCAGGCACTCGGCCTCGGTCGGGAGGAGGTCCTTGTCGTCGGGCCCCCCTTCGCGGGCGGATTCCTTGGCGCGGGAGGCGGCGCCGGCCTCCTCGACCTTGAGCGGCTTCAGCCCGCGGGCCTGGAGCTTGCGGAGCGCGTCGCGGCGCTGCGGGGCGTCGACGGTGCCTTCGGTCACGGCGCCGGCGGCGTCGCGCGCGGTGTAGTTGAAGACGGCCATCGCGGCGTTATTCGTTCGAGCTCAGGTTGCGGATCAGCTCGTCGATCGTCGTCAGCCCGGCGGCGACCTTGAGCCAGCCGGCCTTGGCGAGGGGGCGCATGCCCAGCTCGACGGCCTTCTCCGTGAGCTCGCGGTTGGAGATGCGGGTGATGATCAGGTCGTGGAGCGGCTTCGGGTGGAAGATCTCGAAGACCCCGACGCGGCCGCGGTAGCCCGTCCCGCGGCACTTACGGCAGCCCGCGGCCTCCTTGAGCGAAGTCACGTCCTTGAGGAACGATTCGTCCATGCCGAGCGTCGCGAGGGCCGGGACGAGCTTCGCGCGGTCGACCGGGACCGTCTTGGCGCAGTCGGGGCAGAGGCGGCGGACGAGGCGCTGGGCGATGACCAGCTCGACGGCGGAGCCGACGAGGAAGGGCTCGACGCCCATGTCGATGAGGCGCGTGATGGCGCCGGGGGCGTCGTTGGTGTGGAGGGTCGAGAAGACCAGGTGGCCCGTGAGGGAGGCGCGGATGGAGATCTCGGCCGTCTCCAGGTCGCGGATCTC
>SYID01000226.1 GCA_005798925.1 Verrucomicrobiota bacterium | reverse complement strand
GAACGTCCGGCGCCGACCTGGAGCGAGACCTACGCCGCGCTCCTGCCCGGCGACCTCTGGGTGCTGCTCGCCGTCGCCGCCTTCTGGACCGCCGCGCTCGGCGTCGCCGTCCCGCGCCTGCGCGGGCGGGCCGCCGGCGAGACCAACCACCGCGTCCGCGTGGCCGCCCTGACCGTCCTCTTCCTCTGCCTGCCGGGCTGGTACGGCGGCCGCTCGCTCGACGCGCGCGCCGTGGTGCGCCGGCCGGACGCCTCGCTGCGGCTCACGCCGACGCAGTTCGGCGAACCTCTCGCCGGCGTGGCGGAAGGCGACGTGGTCCGCGCCGGCCGCCCGTTCAACGGCCATGTGCGCGTCGCCACGGCCGACGGTAAGACGGGGTGGGTCCGGGCCGGCGAGATCGAGCCCGTGCGGGGGGACGGCCCGCCGGCGGACCTGGACCAGAAGGCCGCGCCCTGAGGCTTTCGCCTTGGAGTAAGGCGGCGGCTCGGCTTGGATGAGGCGTGCGCCTCCTCGACCGCCACGTCCTGACCGAGACCGCCGTCGCCGGCGGCGTCGCCACCGGCGCGTTCGTGTTCGTGCTCGTGGCGGGCAACGTGCTCAACCAGGTCTCCGGCGCGGTCGCCTCGGGCCGCGTGAGCGGCGCCGAAGGCCTCGAGCTCATCGCGCTCCTGATCCCCGGCGTGCTGCCCTACGCGCTCCCGCTCGGCCTGCTCACCGGCGTCCTCCTCGCGTTCGGGCGCATGGGCTCGCAGCAGGAACTGACCGCCATGAAGGCGTGCGGCCTGAGCCTCGGACGCATCGCCCGGCCCGCCCTGCTGCTCGCGGCCGCCGCCGCGCTGCTCTCCGCCTGGCTCAACCTCGAGGTCGCGCCGGCGGCCAACACCGAATACCGCCGGCTGCTCGTGGGCTCGGCCAAGGACAACCCCGCGTCCGTGATCGTCCCCGGCGTCCTCAACCGCCAGTTCCCGGGGATGGTGATCCGCGCGGCCGCGCGCGACGGCGAGGTGCTCCGCGATTTCTGGCTGTGGCGCTCCGACGACCGCGGCCGCCTCGTGCAATCCGTCCACGCCCGCGAAGCCCGGCTCGCGCGGGCGACGGACGCCGCCGGCGAGGGCGTCCTGCGCGTGACGCTGACCGACGCCCGCCTCGAATCGCGCCAGGCCGGCGACGAGACCTTCGCCCAGCCTTCCGCCTTCGCGACGGCGGAGACGTCGACGCTCGAGTTCCCGGCGTCCGGCGTCTTCAAGGACGGCGACAACTTCCGGCGCAAGCTCCGCTGGCTGACGACCGCCGAGCTGCTCGCCGCCGCCGACCAAGGCTGGGAGGTGCCCCCGGGCGCGGGCCCGCGCGAGCTGGCGCGCGGCCGCATGGCCGCGATGACGCAGCTCATGGCCCACCTCGCGAGCGCCGCCTCGGTGTTCACGCTGGCCTTCCTCGCCGTGCCCCTCGCCGTCCGCGTGGGGCGAGCCGAGACGTTCGTCAACGCCGCGCTGGCCCTCGCCATCGCGCTGAGCTACTACCTCCTGGGCTCGATGGCCGCCTACGTGCAGGATCCCGCGTTCCGGCCGGACCTCCTGGTCTGGGCCCCGAACGTGGCCGTGCTCGCGCTCGGCTGGTTCCTCCTGCGCCGCGCCGCGCGGCACTGAGTCCGGTCACTTCTCGCGCTGGTACCAGGCGAAGAACGCGTAGCCCATGCAGCCCAGGGCGAAGAGCTCGTTGAAGCCCTTCATCACGACCGCGCCCATGATCATGTCCGCCGCCGCCGTGAGCTCGCTCACGCGCGGGGCGAGCCGATAGGTCTCGTAGATGGGGTGGTCGCCGAAGATGAGCACCGCCCAGAGCGGCAGGTCGGCCACCATCAGGGCGAAGCTGTAGAACATCGCCTGTCCGTAGCCGATGCGCGGCAGCCGGGCCGAGGGCGAGAAGAGCGGCCAGACCATCAGGAGCGCCGGGAGGAACATCGACCAATGCTCGAGGACGTGGACGGGGCGGCTGCGCAGGGCGAGCTCGTACAGCTCCGGGAAGTGCCAGATCGAGAAGCAAAGGGTGAAGACCAGCCCGCCCGCGACCGGGTGCGTGAGCGCGGCGAGCAGGCGCGTCAGCCGCGGCCGGCCCGCGAGGAGCCACCGGTCGACGAACTCCGGCGGGAGCCCGGTGACGATCAGCGGCGCCGCGACGTAGATCAGCAGCATGTGCTGGAGCATGTGCGCCGAGAAGAGGAACGCCTCGCCGAGCTGGTCGAGCGGCGAGCCGACGGCGACGTAGCCCACGAGCACGCCGAGGTGGAAGCGGACGGCGGGGCCGACGGGGTAGGTCGCCCGGCCCGGCAGGAAGCGCGCGCGGAACGGGCCGCACGCCAGCGCGTGGGCCCAGGACGCGCCGACGACCAGGAGCAGCAGGAGCGGCTCCGTGTGCCAGTGCAGGGGGATGTTCATCTCCGATGATATGAAGCGCGGGCGGGCGGACCCGCAAGCGTCGGCACGAAAAAGGCCTCCGCGGAGGCGGAGGCCCTTCGGCGGACGCGGGCGCGCGGGCTCAGCTGAACCAGCGCGTGTCGATGCGGTCGACGCTGAACAGCGCGATCATCGCGGCGTAGGTCGCGAACGCGAGGGCCAGGCCGGCGAAGAAGCACCAGAAGAGCAGGCGCTTGTCGTAGATCAGGTGCATGAACCACAGGATGACCGCGAAGAACTTGCCGGCGGACATCAGGGCCAGGACCGTGAAGACGACCGCCGTCGGGAGCGGGAGGAAGATCAGGACGATCTCCGCTCCGGTGACGACGGCCAGCCAGAGGGCCAGCACGATGAAATGGTGGTAGCGGCGGACCTCCTCGGCGAGGAAGGCGGGGTCCGGGGCGGCTTCGTGGGAAGAGGACATGGCGGGGAAAGCGGTTTACTTCGCGACGACGGGAAGCCCGGAGCCCCAGATGCCGTTGGGCCCGAGGTATTCGACCAGGTAGACGGCCGTGAAGATGATGATCCACACGATGTCGACGAAGTGCCAGTAGAGGCCCGCGACTTCGACGTCGAGGGCGCCCATGTGTCCGCCGAGCTTGCCGGTGAAGCTGTAGAAGTAGAGCAGGATCAGCCAGAGGACGCCGATGGCGACGTGCGTGCCGTGCGTGCCGGTGAGCACGTAGAAGGTCGAGCCGAGGACGCTGTTCTGGATGGTGAGTCCCTGATGGTAGAAGTGCGTGAACTCGTAGACCTGGCAGCCCAGGAAGATCAGGCCGAAGAAGATCACGCCGAGGACGTTGCGGCGGAAGGACTTCAGCTGGCCCTTGTGCATCGCCGAGACGGCGAGCGCCATCAGGAACGAGGACATCAGCAGGATGAACGTCGAGAACGAGGTCAGCTCGAGGTTGAACAGGTTCTGGATGAACCGCTGGTGGCCTTCGGCGTCGGTGAAGCCGGCGGGGAAGAGCTTGCGGTAGAGCAGGTGCGTCGAGATGAGCGTCCCGAAGAACATGCAGTCCGAGGCCAGGAACAGCCACATGATGAGCTTCTTGTGGTCGATCCCGGTGGACGTGGGCGCTTCGTGCGCGGCGGCGGTGTCAGACATGGGTGGGCGGAGTCGGTGTTGGGAGGGGGCGGGCGCTCAGCGGGCGACGGTCGCGGCGGGCGCGGGGCGGCCGGCGGGGGCCGGCGTCTTGAGCATGTAGCCGCCCGGACCTTCGAGGGCCCAGAGCCAGATGCCGAGGAAGAGGACGCCGAGGCCGCCGATGACGAGCCAGCCCGCGTGCGGGACGCCCATGGCCATCATGGGCATGCCGAAGCCGATGAAGAGGAAGCCCGCGGAGGCCAGGAGCGGCATCCAGGACTGGCTGGGCATGTGGACGCCGGCGTCGCCGCCGTCGTTCTCGGAGCCGATGCGGCGGGTGCCGTGCTTGTCCTCGAAGAAGGCGTCGCGCGTGGCGACGACGGGCGCCTGGGCGAAGTTGTATTCCGGCACCGGGGAAGGCAGCGACCACTCGAGGGTGCGGCCGTCCCACGGATCGTCGGAGCATTTCTTGCCGCGGAAGGCGGTCCAGACGAGGTTGACGAAGGCGAGGAAGACGCCGATCCCGAGGACGTAGGCGCCGATGGTGGCGACGAAGTTCCAGGTCTCCCAGCCGTTGCCGGCGTGGTAGGTGTGCGTGCGGCGCGGCTGGCCGGCCAGGCCGAGGTAGTGCATCGGGCCGAAGGCGAGGTTGAAGCCGAGGATGACGAGGCCGGAGGCGACGTACGCGACCGTGGCGTTGGGCATGCGGCCGAAGATCTTGGGGAACCAGAAGTAGAGGCCGGCCATCAGGCCGAGGAGCACGCCGCCGAGAAGCACGTAGTGGAAGTGCGCGATGACGAAGTAGCTGTCCTGCTGCTGGGAGTCGGCGGGCGCCGAGGAGTGCATGATGCCGGAGAAGCCGCCGCACATGAACATCCAGATGAAGCCGAGGGCGAGCACCATCGGCGGGGTGAAGCGGATGCGGCCGCCCCAGATCGTGCCGAGCCAGTTGAAGATCTTCACGCCCGTCGGGACGGCGATGGCCATCGTGAGGAGCGAGAACGCGGCGGTCGGCACGGGGCCGAGGCCGGTGGTGAACATGTGGTGGCTCCAGACGGCGAAGCCGAGGAAGCCGATGACCGCGCCCGAGAACACGATGATCGGGTAGCCGAAGAGGGCCTTCCCCGTGAAGGTCGGCAGGATTTC
>SYID01000225.1 GCA_005798925.1 Verrucomicrobiota bacterium | reverse complement strand
CCGCGCGAAGCCGTGGCGCCCGGCGCCCTTTCGCTCGTCGGACGCAAGTTCACCCTGCCCGCCGACGCTCCTGAGGCCGATCGGCGCAAGGCCCTCGCCGACTGGATCGCCTCGAAGGACAACCCGCTGACCGCGCGCGTCATCGTGAACCGGCTCTGGCACCACCATTTCGGGACCGGCATCGTCGACACCCCGAGCGACCTCGGCCTCAACGGCTCACGACCGACGCACCCCGAGCTCCTCGACTTCCTCGCGGCCGAACTGATGGACAACGGCTGGTCGCTCAAGCACGTCCATCGGCTCATCCTCACCTCGCGGACCTTCCGTCAGGATTCCAAGCGGATCGAGAAAGCCGCGGCCATCGACGCCGCGGCCCGGCTGCTCTGGCGCCATCCGCCCCGCCGCGTCGAAGCCGAGATGCTGCGCGACTCGATGCTGGCGACTGCCGGACGCCTCGACCTCACCATGGGAGGACCGGGCTTCGACCTATTCGAGCCGATGACCAACTACGTGAAGGTCTACGTCACGAAGCAGGAGTTCCTGCCCGGCGACTACCGGCGCATGGTCTACCAGTCGAAACCTCGCGCGATGCTGGACGACTTCTTCGGAGCCTTCGACTGTCCTGACGCCGGCCAGCCCCAGCCAAAGCGCACCGCCTCCATCACGCCCTTGCAGTCCCTGAACCTGCTCAACGGGAGCTTCTCCCTGCAGCAGGCGGCGGCCCTGTCCGAACGCCTGCGCAAGGAGGCGGGCGAGGATCCGTCCAAGCAGGCCAGCCGCGCCTTCGAGCTGCTCTTCCAGCGTCCGGCGTCGGCCGAGGAGCTCGCCGAGGCCTCCCGCTTCATCGCCGCCCAGGGGCTGCCCGCCTTCTGCCGCGCGATGTACAACGCCAACGAATTCGTCCGCATCGAATGAACCATCTCCTCAATCGGCGCGGCTTCCTCAGCCGCACGCTCTCCGGCCTGAGCAGCATCGCCCTCGCGCACCTGCTCTCGCAGGACCGCCTCCTCGCCGCCTCCCCCCTGCGCCCGGCCATCGATCCCTCCCGCCCTTACGCGCCCCGACCTCCGCACTTCGAACCCAAGGCCAAGCGCGTCCTCGTTATCTTCTGCTCCGGCGCCCTCAGCCACGTGGACACCTTCGACTACAAGCCCGAGCTCATCAAGCGGCACGACACCCCGATGCCGGGAGCCGAAGGCCTCGTCACCTTCCAGGGCGCCAACGGCAACCTCATCAAGCCCATCGCCGAGTTCAAGCCGCGCGGACAGTCCGGCAAGATGGTGAGCGACCTCCTGCCCAACCTCGCCGAGCTCGCCGATGAGATGTGCTTCATCCACTCCATGACCGGGAAATCCAACACCCATGGCCCGGCCGAGAGCCAGATGGGGACCGGCTTCACCTTGGACGGCTTCCCGAGCATGGGCTCCTGGGTGACCTACGCGCTCGGCAGCGAGAACCAGGAACTGCCGGCCTTCGTCGCCATCCCCGACCCCCGGGGCGTGCCGCAGAACGGGCCGCGTCACTGGAACAGCGCGTTCCTGCCGGCCTCCTTCCAAGGCACGGCGTTCAGCGCCCAGCGCGCCATCCCGAACCTCGCGCGCCCCGCCGAGATCACCCCTGAGGCCGACCGCGCGACCCGCGAATTCCTGCGCCGCCTCAACGACCGGCACCTCGAGAAGAATCCCGGCGACTCCGACCTCTCCGCACGCATCTCGTCCTACGAACTGGCCGCCCGCATGCAGCTGAGCGCCGCCGAGCTCTCCGACCTCTCCGGCGAATCGCCCGCGACCCGCGCGCTGTACGGGGCCGACGACAGCAACGTCAACAAGGCGGGGTTCGCTAAGAACTGCATCCTCGCGCGGCGCCTCCTCGAGAAGGGCGTGCGCTTCGTGCAGCTCTTCAACGGCTCCTATGCGATGGGCGAGGGCGTGGGCAACTGGGACGGGCACAAGAAGATCGTCGACCAGTATGCGGTGCACGCGCCCATCCTCGACCAGCCGGCCGCGGCCCTGCTCAAGGACCTCAAGGCCCGCGGGCTGCTCAAGGACACCCTCGTCGCCTTCGTCACCGAGTTCGGCCGCATGCCGACGTTCCAGAAGGGGGCCAACGGCCGCGACCACAACCCCAAGGGCTTCACCGTCTGGCTCGCGGGCGCCGGCGTGAAGCGTGCCTACAGCCATGGTGCCACCGACGAATTCGGACACATGGCCGTGCAGGACGTCACGACGATCTACGACCTGCACGCCACCATCCTGCACCTGCTGGGCTTGGACCATGAGCGCCTCAGCTTCTACAACAACGGCGTCGAGCGGCGCCTGACCGACGTGCACGGACACGTGATCAGGCCCGTGCTGGCCTGAGGCGCAGGCGGGCTTTGACTCGCCGCAGGGCCGACCTAAGATATGCCTATGATCCTGAACGCGACACGAAGTCTCCTGCTCCTCGCCACGACCGCGCTCTTCGCCACGGAGACCTTCGAGGTCGACGGGCATAAGGCCGTGATCCATCCGGCGGCGAAGCCGGCGGACGGCAAGCCCTGGCTCTGGTATGCGCCGGCGCTCAAGGGCGGCGTCTCGATCGTTCAGCACAAGCTCTACGCCGACGCCTGCCAGCAGGCCGGCATCGCCATCGCGGGCTATGACCTCGGCGAAGTCCGCGGCGCCCCCAAGAGCACGGCGCAGTTCACGAAGTTCTACGGTGAGATGGTGAAGCGCGGCTACTCGCCCAAGCCCATCCTGCTCGGCCAGAGCCGCGGCGGGATGATGACGCTCACCTGGGCGTTCCGGAATCCCGACAAGGTGAAGGCCTGGATCGGCATCTACCCGGTCTGCAACCTCGCCAGCTGGCCCCTGAAGAACTCGAAGGCCCAGACGCTCGCTGACTTCGGCCTGACCGAAGCCGAACTCACGACCCGGCTCAAGGAGTTAAACCCGCCCGACAACCTCGCCGGCCTGGCTGCCGCCAAGGTCCCGATGTTCGCCGTCCACGGCGACAGCGACGTGGTCGTCCCGCATCAGGACAACACCCTGCTCCTCAAGGCCCGTTACGAGGCCCTCGGGGGCAAGTTCACGGTCAAGATCGTCCCCGGCGAAGGCCACAAGGTCGGCCCGTCGTTCTTCGCCTGCCCGGAGCTGGTCGAGTTCTTGCTAAACGATTGTAAATAAGCGTCCCCGACCAAGGGAAAAGGTGGAACTCCGGGGGCGGGTGGGTTACCCAAAGATACCCCATGTTCCGCCGCCTCCCTCTAGGCCTGGCCCTGCTCCTGCACGGGCTGGCGTTCGCCGCCGAGACCCGCGACCTGATCCTGGTCGCCGGGCAGTCCAACGCGGTCGGTTACGACGCCTATG
>SYID01000027.1 GCA_005798925.1 Verrucomicrobiota bacterium | reverse complement strand
TCGCCGTGACCATGATGCCGACGTAAAGGGTGCCGCGGTAATCGATGCCGTCGGCCTGCAGGCCGCGCAACGTGGGCGCGATGATCTCCTCGCGGAGACGACGCTCGACCTCAGGCGTGACGACGGTCGTCGGGGCGTAGGCGCCCATGCCGCCGGTGATGAGGCCGGTGTCGCCTTCGCCGACGCGCTTCTGATCCTGGCTCGGCGGGAGCATCAGGTATTCGCCGCGGCAGACCATGAGCATGATCGACGCTTCCTCGCCCTGCATGAATTCCTCGATGACGACCTCGTCGCCCGAAGCGCCGAAGACCTTGGTCTCCATCATGTCGCGCAGCGCGGCCTCGGCTTCGGCGTGGGTCGTCGCGATGACGACGCCCTTCCCCGCCGCCAGCCCCGAGGCCTTGATGACCACGGGGACGGGCTGCTTGCGCGCATACTCCAGGGCGGGCGCGAGGGAACAGAACGTCTCCGAGGCGGCGGTGGGCACCTTGTGTCGCACCATGAAATCCTTGCTGAAAGCCTTGCTGGCCTCGAGCCTGGCCCCGGCCGCGAGCGGGCCGTAGGCCGGCACGCCCGCGGCTTCGAGGACGTCGACGACCCCGGCGGCGAGCGGGACCTCGGGCCCGACGATCACGAAGTTCGAGCCGGTGCGGCGGACGAGTTCGAGGACGGCGGCGGGGTTCGCGGCGTCGACCTCGAGGCATTCGGCTTCCAGGGCCATCCCGCCGTTGCCGGGGGCGACGCGGACCTTCGCCACGCGAGGACTGCGGAGGCAGGCCTTGAGCAAGGCGTGTTCGCGCCCGCCGGAGCCGAGGATGAGGACGTCGAGTTTGCCCTGCGTAGCCATGACCCTACTACTGCGGGGTGTCGGGTTTGATGTGAACCAAAAACAAGGCCGATCCGTTTCCGGACCGACCCAGCCTAAATTGGTGCTCAGGCCGGGACTTGAACCCGGACACCTTGCGGCACATGCACCTCAAGCATGCGTGTCTGCCATTCCACCACCTGAGCAATAAAGGAAGGTGCACGCTGGAAGTCCTGACGGCTGGCGCAAGTAAAAAGCGATTGTGCCGATGCTTGCCAAGCGGTCATCTTTCCAAACGCTCATCCCCTCAATGTCCTCCGACTCGGCCGAAAACAACCCTCCCAAGGAAAAGTCCTTCGAACTGGACCTCTCCTCCCTTGGTTTCGGGCCCTCCTGGGTCAGCGGACCCTCCGAAAAGGTCAGCTCCGGCAACGGCGGCCCGCGCCGCGACGGCGATCGTCCGCGAGTCCGCGACGGCCCCGGAGGCGATCGCCGTGGCCCGCCCCGCGACGGCCAGAACCGCGGCCCCCGTCGCGACGGACCCGGCGCCGGCAACGGCGGCCCGCGCCGTGACGACCGCGGCGGCCCGCGCCGCTTCGAAGACGCCCCGGTCTTCCGTCCGGTGGTCGCGAGCGCCTTCTTCCCGGATGACGCGAAGTTCGAGATCCTCGGCGGGGCGATGAAGAAGAGCAAGATGACCTACGAGCTCTTCGAGGTCGCCCGCCTGATCCTCGACAAGGAAGACCGTCTCTCGATCGTCATCCGCCACCTCGACGCCGAACAACGCCCCGACGCCCTGATCGCGGTCTCCGTCCCCGACGGCCATCCCTTCCTCACCGAGGCCGAAGCGGTCTCGCATGTGATGTCCCGCCACCTCGACAAGTTCTTCGATACGGTGGAAGTCGAGGTCGACCCTCCCAAGGGCGCTTTCCTCATGGTGGCCCGCTGCCCGCAGACGGGCAAGCTGCTGGGCGCCCCGACGCATCACAGCTACCAACGCAACCTGCGCGAACACCACGCCCGCCACTGCCCGAACGTGCCGTTCGACAGCTTCAAGGGCCGCTTGGAAATGGTCCGCGAACAGGAACAGATCGACGCCTGGCTGAAGTCGATGTCCACCCGCAACGAATACGCGCCCAAGGACCGCAAAGAAGGCGAACCGGAACGCCTCGAGTCCCTCGACGCCGCCCGCGGCTTCCTCCAGGCCTTCCGCAAGGACCTCGTGGTGAAGACCCATCCGTGGGTCCGCTTCGCCGGCCGCCTGCTCGAGGAGATGAATCCCGGGCCCCTCCGCGATTCGGTCCGCTTCGCCCTCGAACAGCAGCGCGACTTCCCCCTCGACACGGCCAACGGCATCCGCGGCCGCCTCCGCAAGGAGGGCTTCCATCTCTACAAGAAGGGCTCCAAGGGCATCACCTACGCCTGCTCCGTCCGGCGCCGCTGCCGCGACCCGAAATCGACCTTCAGCGACCCGATGGCCAAGATCTTCGACTCGCTCGACCGCAAGCCGGCCCAGCAGGCCAAGGACCTCGTCCTCGCCCTCGCCGGCGAGAACGCCGAGGACGCCGCGAAGACCCAGGTGCTCACGGATCTCTCGTTCCTCATCGGCGAAGGTTACATCGCCAACCTCCCCGACGGTCGTCTCTTCGCCCAGCCCATCCTGAGCAGCCAGGCCCAGGCCAAGGAAGAAGCCGCCAACGACGAGTCCGCGGACGAAAGCAAGTAAGCGTCGAAGGCGCCAAGCGCCTTCGAGGGGACACGTGGGCGACTACAGGGGACACGTGGGCATGTGGGCAAGTGGACAAGGGGACGAACCAACCGGAAAGTCAGCTGAGGGCATCAACACCCCAGCCGATCATCCGGTCTCCTTTTAGGTTATTGCCGACCTCCCCTTGTCACCGTGTCACCTTGCCCACTTGCCCCCTATACTGGCTCTTATTTCCAATTCTCCGCGATCCACGGGGTGGGCAGCACGCGTCGGTACCACTTGCCGCTGCGCCCGACGAGCGCGTCGGGCGGATTCGGGAGCCCGTGGAAGACGACGATCTTCGCCTCGGCGGGGATCTCCGGCGTCTGCCAGAGCGAGAACGGGAAAAACTTCACGCAGTGCTTCTTGAAGCTGCGGCACCAGGTCTCCGGCCAATAGCTCACCTTGCCTTGGGCGCTCAGGTGCGCGGTGAGGAACTCCTGCTCGTTACGGTGACGCTTCCGCACGGCGTCGAGGTTCGCGCGGAAATATTCCAGGACGTCGGGGTAGGTGCCGGCGCGCCAACGGTAGACCGAGGAGTTGCCGGTGTAATGCCCCTTCTGCCAGTCGCGGATGATCAGGAAGTCGCCGGGCTGCGCGAAGAAGGCGTCCATGTTGCCGACGATGACGATGTCGATGTCGAGGAAGAGGACGTCACCCTTGAGCTCCGGGCCGCCGGGCGCGGTCAGCGCGGGCGAGAACGAGACGAGCTTGGTCCAGCCGCGCTCAGGGGCGCCGGCCGGCAGCTCGAGGCTAGGTATCGGGAAGGTCTCGATGCCGGCGTGGAGCCCGGTCTGGTCGTCGGTCAGGCAGACGAAGCGATGCGGGATGGTCAGGTGGCGACTCACCATGGAGCGGAGACGGTTGACGTATTCCGGGCCGTATTTCTTGCCCCACTTCATGCAAAGGATGGTCGCCATGCTGCCGCCAGCGTGGGGATTCCCCGCCGAGGCTCCAGCCTGTTATGACGGACCGACCCCTTGCGCCTCACCCGGCCGCGGGCATAACATGCCGCATGAGCGACGACTACGACGACGAGAACTTCAGACCCGACGACGAATACGGCGAAGGCGGCATCCCGGCCGACCTCGAAGCCGATATCGAAGAACGCATCAACCAGGCGGCCGACGACCGCCAGCACGCCCTCCACGCCGACTCCGGCCCCCGCTCCGGCGGCTGCCTCCTCATCCTCGCCCTCCCCCTCCTGAGCCTCTGGCTCCTGAGGTAAAACCAGAGGCCATCAAGATGCATCGCAGGTAGGGGCAGTACCGCGTGCTGCCCTAGCTCTGCATCTAGGTAGGGTTGAGCGCCCTCGCTCAACCGCACGGCTGACCAAGTTGGTCAGCCCTACCACGAGTCAGCCATGTCGTGACGCGGTCCCGACCCTACCCCGTGTCCACGTGTCCACTTGCCCACGTGTCCCCTCGAAAGCGCCTCGCGCTTTCGCTCAACGCAAAGATCGCAGATACGCCACGAGGTCGATCAGTTCCTTCTCGGAGAGCATGCCGTCCAGACCGGCCGGCATGAGGCTCGTGGTGAGCTGCGTCGAAGAGGCGATGGCTTCGTTGGCGAGCAGGCGGCTCTGACCCGAGGCCTCTTTGATGGTCACGCCCTCCGCCGAACGGGCCTGAATGAGGCCGAGCACGCTCGTTCCGTCGGTGAGCTGGAACGAATTGAGGTCGTAGTCGCGGGCGATGTTGTAGCTCGGGAAGAGGATGCTCTCCACGAGTTCACGTTCGGCGCGGATCCCGCCGATCTTGGTGAGGTTCGGCCCGATCTCGTTGCCCTTCTCGCCGATCTTATGGCAGGCGACGCAGGCGCCCTTGCCGGATTCGTAGACGGCGCGGCCGGCGACCGGGTCGCCCTGCTTGACGGCGGTCAGCGCCAACGGGCCGAGTCGTTCGCGCTTGGCGTCGTTGGCCGCCAGGGCGGCGTCGAAGGAAGGTTCGAGGATCTCATACACTTCCCGCGGCAGGAAGCCGAAAGCCTTGCGCACGAGGTCCTGACGGAACGTGCCCAGCATCGGGGACTTGCTGAGGGCGACGGCGATCTTGCGGCCGGTCTCCTTGGAGATGCGCTTGTAGTTCTGCGGCACCGCCAGGGCGACGAGGAGTTCGTTCTGCTCCAGCGGGCCGGCGTTGGGCAGCAACGCGAGATAGGCGTCCCACTGGGCCGGGGTGAGCTTGGTGTTGGCCAGGCGCGCGGCGGCGTCCATCCGCAGGCCCGGGCTGGCCGGATCGACGAAAAGATCGGCGAGGAGCTTGAAAGCGGCGTCGCTGAGGTCCTCGCCGCTGCCGGAGAGCGCGAGCAGCGCCTTGAGGCGAAGCGAGGACGCTTTGGTCGTGTCGGCGGCGATCGCGTTGAGCGAAGCGTCGAAGCGCTTGTCCTTCACATGGGCGAGGGCGTCCAAGAGGAGCGGGGAAGCGCCTTGGGCGAGCTGGGCTTCGAGCGCGGGCAGCCACTCCCTGGCGTCCACCTTGCCGGTCTGGGCCGCGATGGCGCGGAGCGCCGCCTGGCGGACGGCGACCTTCTCATGCGCGAGCATCCGGGCGATGCCCTTGGCGACGCCGGGCTGGCCAGCCAGCGCGGTGGCGAACTTGCCCAAAGCGGCGACCTGCGTCGCGGTAGGCGCCGGCTGCGCGAGCCAACGGGCGAAGAGCGGAGCGACCACCTGATCGGCGTCGACAGCCTTGCTGAGGGCGAGGTAGGCGTTCTTGGCCAAGGCGGCGTCCGCGGAATCGGCCTGGCCGACCGCGAACTTCAGCACGTCCGCGTAGTCCGCCTCCTTGACGCGGGTCTGCGAGACGATGCGCAGGAGGCGCGCCTGGGCGACCGGTCCCTTGACGGTGGCGAGGTCGGCGGCGGTGAAACCGGCGAGACGCATGCCGGCGGTGAGGATGGCGTGCTCGAGCACGAGGTCGGACTCACGCGAGAGGAGCCCGCGGATGGCTTCGGTGACGGCGGGAGACCTGGCCTCGCGGAAAGTCAGGCCTTCAAGCCCGCGGCGGACGACCGCCTGATCGGCCGACGAGAGCTGCGCGAGGAGTTCGGCGTCGGTCTTGACCGGCGCGGGCACGAACGGACGGTGGGCCTTGGCGACGGCCTGATGTGCGGCCTTCCCTTCTGCGGTACGGCGCACGCGGTAGATCGCTCCGGGGACGTTGTCCACGCCCTTCAAGCTGGAAGGACAATGCGAATACCAGGTACCGGTGTCCACGACCAGCAACGAGCCGTCAGGGGCTTCGATGACGTCGGAAAGATGCGCGCCCATGCGGTCTACGGTCAGGAATTCGTGCTCGGTCGCCTGATAAGTGGCGCCCTCAGGCTTCAGCTCGAAACGCACGATCTTCTTGGAGTTGTAGAAGGCGACCAGGAGGTTGAGGTGATCCGGGGCGGACGAAAGCGGATGGTCGGCGGGGGCGACACGGTTTCCGTGCTTCCAGAAGGAGCAGCCGCTGGGGACGACGTGGCCGAGCTCCTTCAGGATCGGCATGCGCTCGTGGGTGCGCGGGAGGGCCTCGATGATGCGCAGGAAGTCGGGGCGCTCGTAGACGCCGCCGAGCTGCCACTGCATGAGGGTGTCGACGCGCGGGCTGCCGAAATAGAGGTCGACGGTGCCCACGATCTCGCCGGTCGGGGTGAAGTCGATGCTGGCCGGATTGTCGGCGCAGCCCAAGGCATGCCAGCGGATGTCGGAACCGTCGGTCTTCATCGACCAGACCCCGCTGTTGAGGCCGGCGTGCACGAGCGTGCCGTCCTTCTGCTTCACGGTATGACCCTTGCGGCCATGGGTCCAGTAAAGGCGGCCGTCCGGGTGCAGGCGCGGCCCGTGGCAATCCGCGCCGTTCGCGGTCCATTCGAAGCCGCCGACGACCAGCTCGCGCTGCTCGGCCACGCCGTCGTCATCGGCGTCGGTGAACTTCCAGATCCCGGGCGGCGAGGCGACGAAAAGGCTGCCGCCGGCCCAGCAGCCGCCCTTCGGCACGGTGAGCTTGTCGGCGAAGACCGTGCTGCGGTCGAACACGCCGTCGCCGTCGCGGTCCTCCAGCATCACGACCCGTCCGGGGTTCTCCTTCTCGAATTTCTTCGGGCTCCAATTGACGCCAATTGAGTCGCCCACGAAGAGGCGACCACGGTCGTCGACGCATCCCATGGTGGGATTGGCTACCATCGGAGTGGCGGCGGCGACGACCATTTCAAAACCCGCCGGGAGGCGGTAAGGGAGGGAGAAGTTGCGCGCCTGGTCCTTGGCGAAGTCGAGCTTCGACGGACGGAAGGCGTAGCCCGGGATCTCCTGGGCGTCCCCGTGCTTGGCCGCGAAAGCGGCCTGAGCCTTGACGTCGTCCGACGCGGGATGCGCGTCGGAGCGAGCCGCCTTCGCGGGGGTCCACTTCTCGGTGAAACCGCCGAGCGGATGGAGTTCGTAACGGCGGACATGCATCTCGGCGGCTTCGGTCTGCAGCTGGAGGCGTCCTTGGCTGGGTTTGACGTCGAAGGCCTCGTTCACCTTCACGCCGTTGACGAAATACTGCAGGGTGTCGCCCTTGGCGATGACCTCGAAACGCGTCCACTGGCCGAAGGGCGATTCGACGTCGTCCTTGCCGCGGAAACCGACGACATCCTTCCAGTCGGGATCCCGCTTGGACCAGTTGAGGCGGCCGCCGGTCATGGTCTCGCGCGGAGCACCGGGGGTCCAGACCTTCTCCTTGTCCCGGTCGCGGCCGACTTCGGCGGAGAGGGAGGAGAGCAGCACGGTGCCGTCCGCCAGCTTGGGCGAGAGGACAAGGATGTCGCCCACGCCGCCCTCGATGATCTGGGCCTCGATGCTGGCCATCCAGTTGCCGCCGACGGCCCCCTGGGGCCCGTAGCAATGCACGAGGATGCCGCTGTCACGGGAACGGCTTTCACGGGAACCCCAGGTCTTCTGACCCCACTTGAACTCGATCACGAGGTGGTAATCGCGGTAGGCGCCGAGGGTGGTGATGGCACCGTAACCTTCGCCGCTCACGACGAAGTTGCCGTCCGGACCGAACTTGAAGACGGACTTGGGATCGCCGGCGATGTTGCCTTTGGGGTTCACGAAGAGCTCGGACTCTCCCTTGCGGAAGAGTTCAAGCAGGTCGACCTTCTGGGTGACGGCCTGCGCGACGGGCTCCGGCGGCAGGACGATCTTGGCGACCGACGGCTTGCTCTGCGCGGAAAGTCCGAGGACGGACAACAGCGCGAACACGCAGGCGGCGAGGGGTGGGGTTCTCATGGGGTGAAAGAAGAAGAGGGGCGAAGGGCCGCTGATGTTCCAACGCTCCCGCCACTCTTCAACCCTTTCGCACCTAATGAGCGGAATAGGTCATTATCCGAGCGGAATTAGATAGGACGGGTCGGCACCACGTGCTGTCCTAGTGCAACCTCTCCCGGTGGCGGGTGGCGGCCCCAGGTAGCGGGTGGCGGGAAATCTACCTCGGTCATCCATTCAGTCCTCAACTCAGTCCTCCGCCCTGCCCTCGATTCAGCCCTCTACTCTGCTGACCCTCACTTCCCCCCGAATTCCTTCACCGCGGCCTTCTTGAACTCGCCCTGCGCCTGGCCGCCCTTCCCCGGGAAGCCTTGGTGCTGGACCATCCAGACGAGCACGAGCCCTTCCGCAG
>SYID01000224.1 GCA_005798925.1 Verrucomicrobiota bacterium | reverse complement strand
TTCGACATCAGGATCACCCAGAGCAACGCGTAGCCATACTGCGAACCGCCCGAGATGTCGGTGGACCAGTTACCTGGATCCATATAACCGACGGAGACGAGGAAGCCCGGTCCCACGAAACCGAGGAAACGCCGGAAAGCGGTGAAGCGGGAGGCGTCACGGTCAGGATGCGGTTCGCCTGTTCTCATCAGCGTCGAGCATCACCGCACCTCGTTCGCTGTCAATCCGCCGCCCTGACTATGGCATCCATCGCCACCAACGTCCAGACCGCCGTCCGCCAGGCATGGGAGCGGATGAGGCCGGCGAGCGCCGGCGAACCGGGGCCCTCGAACTGCAGGCGCCGGTGGCAGGGCACCGACCAGAGGGCCGTCAGGGCCCAGCAGACGAGGACCAGGCCAAGGGCCAGCCACCCCTCCCCGAGGCTGAAGACCAGCCAGGCATGCCCGCCGAGCTGCAAGAGCAGCAAGGGACCGACGACCCAGCCGACCTTCCGCGTATAGTCCTCATGATGACGGGCGAATTCCGCGGCTTCCCAGCGGGCGAAATCCGGATACGTGCACAGCAGGATCAGCCAGGACACCGCGGCCATGGCGAAATCGACGCCGGCGAGTCCCGCGCGGAGCAATTGAGCGTCCATGAGGGAAGCAAAGCGGGTTTTGCCCTTTGCACAACCCGGCGAAACGCTAAAACCACGCCATGCCCCGCTTCTTCCTCGGCCTGCTCCTCGCCGCGCTCTCCTGCTTGCTGCCGCTCGGCGCCGCGGAGACCCCGCCTAACATCGTCATCCTCTTCGCCGACGACCTCGGCATCAACGACCTCGGCTGCTTCGGCCGCAAGGACCAGCGCACGCCGAACCTCGACCAGCTCGCCGCCGACGGCGCCCGCTTCACGCAGGCTTACGCCGCCGCGTCGGTGTGCTCGCCTTCGCGCGCCGCCCTGATGACGGGCCAGAGCCCCGCCCGCCTGAAGATCACGACGTTCCTCACCGGGCGCACCGACCGCTCCTCGCATCGCCTGCTCAGCGCCCCGATCAACCTGCACCTGCCGGCCGGCGTCCCGACGCTCGCCCAGCTGCTCAAGCCCAAGGGCTACGTCTCCGCCGCCGTCGGCAAGTGGCACCTCGGAGGCAAAGGCCATCAGCCGACCGACCATGGCTTCGACGAATACTTCCTCGGCCGCGCGAACCCCGGCGCGGAATCGCCCCAGGGCGGCAAAGGCGAGCTCGGCCAGGCGGACTTCGCCGCGAAGTTCATCGCGCAGAACAAGGCCAAGCCCTTCCTGCTCTACCTCGCCTTCGACAACCCGCACATCCCGCTCGCCGCGCCGGCCAAGGGCATCGCGGCCAACGCGCAGTCCTTCCACCCGACCTACGCCGCGCTGGTCGAATCGCTCGACGCCGCCTGCGGCCGCGTGCTCAAGGCCCTCGATGAAAACGGTCTCGCCCGGAACACGTTGGTCGTCTTCGCCTCGGACAACGGCGGCGTGCATATCTCCGAGCTCAAGGAATCCCCCGCGACTTACAACGCGCCCAGCCGCGCAGGCAAAGGCTACCTCTACGAGGGCGGGCTGCGCACGCCGCTCATCATCCGCTACCCCGCGCGCCTCGCGCCCGGCGTGATCGCGGAGCCGGTCGTGCTCGGCGACCTCGTCCCCACGATCTGCGCGCTGACCGGCGCGACCGCGCCTCAGGTGCTGGATTTCCAGGACCTCTCGCCGGTACTCTTCGATCGCAAGCCGCTGGCCCGGCCGCTGTATTGGCATCAGCCTCACTATATGAACCAAGGCGGCCGGCCCGGCGGCGTGATCCGCGAGGGCGACTGGAAGCTCATCGAGCGCTACGAGGACGGAGGACTGGAACTCTTCGACCTCGTCAAGGATCCGGGCGAAAAGACCGACCTCGCCGGCGCCGAACCGGCCCGGGTCGCCGCGATGCGCGGCAAGCTCGAAGCCTGGCGCCGGAGCGTCGGGGCCGAAGGCATGAAGGCCAACCCCGACTTCGACCGCGCCGCCTGGGAGGCGTGCTTCGTCAAGACGGACGCCACGAGGCTGGCGGCCCTGCCGACCTCGGAAGCCATGCGCCCCGTGCTCGCCGAATGGCGCAAGGCCATGGACGACGCCACCAAGGCCGGTCCGAACGCGCTCATCCACCTCGAAGCCCGCGACGCCAAGGTCAGAGGCGCGAAGCTCAAATACGAAGAGCCGCCGCAGAAAGACACGCTGGGCTTCTGGGTCAACGCCGACGACACCGCGTCATGGACCTTCACCGCACCCAAGGCCGGCGTCTATCGCGTGACCGTGCTCCAAGGCTGCGGCAAAGGCAACGGAGGTTCGGTCGTCGCGCTCGACGTCGCCGGCGGATCCTGCGAATTCACGGTCGAAGAGACCGGCCATTTCCAGCGCTTCGTCCCGCGTGAAGTCGGCAGGCTGACGCTCACCGCCGGCGAGAACACGCTCACCGTACGGCCCGTCAAGAAGGCCAAGGCCGCGGTCATGGACCTCCGCCGCGTGATCCTGGAGCGCGTCGAATAAGCCCTCAGAGGGTGGCGAGCAAGGCCCGCAGTTCCGCCTCCGGCTCCTCGTGTCCCTGCGACACGGCGAGCGCGAGCGCGTCCGCGAAAGCGGCCTTGGCGCCGTCCCGGTCGCCCGCGGCGAGCAGGCTCTTGCCCAGCAGGATACGGGGCATCATCCA
>SYID01000026.1 GCA_005798925.1 Verrucomicrobiota bacterium | reverse complement strand
GCGGCGAGACGGCCGAGGCCGCCGTTGCCGAGACCCATGTCGGCTTCTTCGTCGGCGACCGCCTCGAGGTCCTGACCGAGTTCGGACAGCGCCTGCGCCGCGACTTCGCGGAGCCGCAGGTTGACAAGGTTGTTCGTGAGCACGCGGCCCATGAGATACTCGAGGGAGAGGTAGTAGACGCGGCGGACGTTCTTGCCGGAGTGCTGCGACTGGGTGTCGATGTAGCGCTCGAGCATCTGGTCGCGGGCGGCCATGCACGTGGCCATCCACCAGTCGTTGCGGGTGGCGGTGACGCGGTCGCGGGCGAAAGTGCTCTTCAGATGATGCAGGATGGCGTCGCGGAAGACGGCGACCGGCGAGGTCGACGCGGACTTGGCCTTGGCCTTGGTCTTGGCGACGGGCTTGGCGGCCGGCTTGCGGACCTTGACCACCTTGACGGACTTCTTCGCGGGCTTCTTCTTTTTAGGCATGTTCGTCGGTGAGGACAATCGACCCTAAGCCACAAGCGAGCCAAAAGCGTGTCAGCCCTGTGCCAGCTCCCGCAACTTGTGCAAATCCAGCTTGCCCGTGCCTAAAATCGGGATGCCCGGCACCTTCTTGAACACCTTGGGAATCCATAGGTTGGCCAGGCCCTCGGCGGTCAGCGCGGCGCGGACCGCCTCGACATCCACCTCCTCGGTATGCAGCACCACGAGCTGTTCGCCTTTGAGCGGGTCGGCCGTGCTCGCCACCGCGACCTTGAGTTCGACGGCGTCGCCGAGCCCCATGACCTTGCGCAGCGCCTCCTCGACGGTGCCGTGCGGGACCATCTCGCCGCCGATCTTCGAGAAGCGGGAGAGACGTCCGGCCAGATGCAGGAAACCGTCGTCGTCCAGCCGGGCCAGGTCGCCGGTGCGATACCAACCGTCCGGAGTCATCGCCTTGGCGGTCTGCTCGGCGTCGAGGTAACCCATGAAGACGTTCGCGCCCCTGATCTCGAGGAGGCCGACCTGCCCGCTCGGCAGGACTTCGCCGGTCGTGGGATCGAGGAAACGCACGGCGACACCGATGACGGGGCGCCCGACGGACCCACGGACATTGCCGACCCAGACGCCTTCAGGCGCCTCGGGATCGGCCCGGTCAGGGACGTTGACCGAAAGCACCGGGCTGGTCTCGGTGATGCCATACCCTTCGAGCATCGGCGTCTCGAGCTGGTTCGCGAAGGCGTCGACGAGGTCGGCCGGGCATTTCTCGGCGCCCACGACCGCCCATTCGAGCGAAGCGAAGTCGGCCGCGGTGCCTCGACGGAGATAGGGACGCAGGAACGTGGGCGTGCCGACGACGACCGTGACCTTCTCCTCCTTGATGGCCTTGACGGCCGCGGCGGCGTCGAGCGGCGAAGGCAAGGTCACGAGACGAGGCTCGCGCGAGAGACAATACCAGAGGCCGATGGTGAAGCCGAAGCTATGGAAGACCGGGAGGCTGCTGAGCAGGACGGCGGAGTCCGGCAGGATGTCGGCGTCCTCGATCTGGCGGAGGTTGGCGAGGATGTTGCGATGCGAGAGACGTACGCCCTTCGGCTGGCCGGAACTGCCGCTGGTGAAGAGCAGCGCGGCCTCGGCTTCGCCGCCGTGCTTCGGCAGTCCCAGAAACGCGCACGTCCAGGAGGCCGGCAGGACGCGGATGAGCGCGATCCGCCAGGCGAGATCGGCGCGCGGGTGAGCCGTCAGGAAATCCGCGACGTCCAGGACGCGGTCGCCCCAGGGGAAGTCGGGGAACTTCTCGTCCAGCTTGCTCCGGAAGGCACCTGCGGTCACCACGAGTTCGACCTCGGCGCGCCGCATGCAGGACAAGGCCTGCTCGCGTCCGAGGGAGAAATTGAGGTTCACCGGCACCTTGTCGGCTAGCAGGCAGCCGAGGTTGGCGACCGCCGCCGCCACGCCCGGAGGCAGCACGATGGCGACGCGCTTGGCGGAAGTCCGTCTCCTCAGCTCGCCCGCGAAGGCCCAGGACAAGGCGAGCAAGGTGGCGCCGCCGAATTCCCGGCGCGCCGAGGTCCGGTCGACCAAGGCGACCGCTCCGCCCTTCTTCGCCAGGCCGGCGGCGACCTCGCGACCGAGATGCCCCCCGAGGGAGGCGCGCATCGCGAAGGCCTCCGCCGCCAGTTCGAGCAGGCGAAGACGCGTGGCGGCATGCTCCGCGGCCGCGAACGGCCGGCCGACGACCATGGTGACCGGCCGCGGGAAATGCTTCGGCATCTTCCAGAAGAACTTGCCGCCGCTGAAACTGAACAAAGAGCCCCACATGCCGTCGATCGCCAGCGGCACGACGGGCGCCTCGCCGCGGCGGGCGATCAGTTCGAACCCCTTGCGCAGCGGCAGAATCCCGCCGTTCCGCGTCAGGCTTCCTTCCGGGAAGATGCAGACCACCTCACCGGCCTTGAGCGCTTCGGCCGACTTCTGGATCGCGTCCTTGGCCTTCGTCTCGGCGACCGGGATGGTCCCCATGGTCCGCGTCAGGAAACGCATCACCGGCCGGCGTTCGAAGCCTTCCCAGGAAAGGAAGCGCACCGGCCGGCGCGACATCACGCCGACGAGGAGGACGTCGACGTAGGCCACGTGGTTGGCGATGAGGAGCGCGCCGCCCTGCTCGGGGATGTGCTCGAGTCCGCGGACCCGGATCCGGTAGAAACACCTCAGGAAAAGCCAGCAGGCCGTCTGCACGGCGCAATAACCCAACGACATGGTCGGATGCCGACGGGCCGCGCGGCAGACGAAGGCGAGAAGAAAGGCGGTGAGCAGCAGGCAGACGACGACGGCGCAGGCCGCCAGCAAAGCCAGCAGGATCCAGCCGAGAAGATGAAGCAGAGGCACGCGTCCAAGTTGCCGAGGCCACGGACCGGTGCAAGCCGAGTCCTTTCGGGTTGACCCCTTCCCCGCCCTGCATGGCCTAAGGGGGACCCGCGATGCGCGACTACGTCCTCAGACGGTTGCTGCTAGTCCCACTGACCTTCGTGGGCATCACTTTCGTCGCGTTCTGCTTCACCCGCTTCGTTCCCGGCGGCCCGATCGAACAAGCCATGGCCGAGCGGCAGCAGGCCGAGAACCGGAAACAGACCTCCGCCGCCCGCCCGTCCGGCCCCGCCTCGCCGGAGGAACTCGACAACCTGCGCCGGCGCTACGGCTTCGACCGCCCCCTTCTCGAAGCCTACGCCATCTGGCTCGGCGCCCTGCCCGGCCCGGCCGACTGGGTGACCGTGCGACTCGACAAAGACGGCAAGGCCGAAGCCGAGGTCGCCGATGACCAAGCGGAGGGCTCGCCTTTGAAGCTCGCCGTGGAAGCCGCCCACGGCGGCTACGCGGTCACGCCCGCCGACCGTAAGCTCATCCGGCCCGATTGGCGCGCCGAGGCGGCCCCTTTGCCGGACGATCCCGAGAGAGCGCCGCGCGTGCTCGTCTATCGCCGCGCCTACGCCGGCCTCCTGCAAGGCGAGCTGGGGGATTCGACGACGAGCGACCGGCCGGTCTGGGACGAGATCAAGGAACGCCTGCCGATCTCGGCGTGGTTCGGCGCCTGGTCCCTGCTCCTCGCCTACGGCATCTCGATCCCGCTCGGCGTGGCCAAGGGGCTGAAGCGCGACGGCTGGTTCGACCGCGGCTCTTCGCAGGTGCTCTTCGTTCTTTATTCCATCCCCGGCTTCATCCTCGCCGTCGCCGCCCTGCAGTTCCTGTGCTTCCAACTCGGCTGGTTCCCGACCAAGGGCTTCGACTGGGACTCGCTCACCTGGGGCGGCCGCCTGCATCATACCGTCGTCCCGCTCGCGTGCGAGATGGTGGGCGCCTTCACCGCGCTGACCCTCTTCACGCGCAACGGCCTGCTGGACAATCTCGCCGCCGATTACGTCCGCACCGCCAAGGCCAAAGGCCTGAGTCACGGACGCATCGTCTACGTGCACGCCCTGCGTAACGCGCTCATCCCGCTCGCGGCCACCTTCGGCGGCAACCTCGGTTTCTTCCTCACCGGCTCGTTCCTGATCGAGGTGACGTTCAACATCCCCGGGCTAGGGCTGCTGGGCTACGACGCCCTCACGCACCGCAACTTCCCGGTGTTCCTCGGGCTCCTCACGCTCTCCAGCCTGGCGATGCTCCTCGGCAACATCGTCTCCGACCTCTGCGTCGCCGCCGTCGACCCGCGCATCCGGTTCGACAAATCCGCATGAGCCTGCTCGACCCCATCACCCTGCAGCGCTTCGCGCGCTTCCGCCGGCATCGCGCCGGCTGGTGGTCGTTGCTCGCGCTGCTGGCGCTGTCGGTCCTCGCGCTGCTCGGCCCGTTGCTCGTCGGCCACCGCCCCCTCGTCCTCCGGGTCGACGGCGTCACGCGCTTCCCGGTCTTCGCCGGCTACGTGTCCGGCCGGGAACTCGGGCTGAAGATCGAAGGGGAACCCAACTATCGCCTCCTCGCCGAGGAACTGAAGCGCGACGGCCGCGGCTGGCTCGTCATGCCCCCGGTGCCCTTCGCGCCCGACGAGGTCTGCGAGGTCATGCCCGCCGTCTCGCGCGACGCCCAAGGCCGCTGGCAGGATCCGCGCGGCCTGATCGCCGAAGGACGCATCTTCTCCTTGAACGCCGACGGCACCCGTCGGCAGGTCTGGACGATCATCAACGGGCGACCCGAAGGCGACGCCCGCCTCCTCGCCGACGGCGCCACGGTCGCGCGCGCGAAATTCTCGGCCGGCGAACTCGTACGCCGCGTGCCCGCCGCGGACCGCACCGACTGGACCCCGGGCGAAGGCCTGCGCACCCTGATTCCTTCGCCCTGCCCGCCCGGCCTGGACGGCCACTGGCTCGGGACCGACGAATCCGGGCATGACATCGTCGCGCGGCTCTTCGGCGGCTTCCGGATGCTGCTCCTCGCCGCCATCATCTTCCTGCCCTGCGTCTACGGCGTCGGCCTGACGCTCGGGGCGGCGATGGGCTACTTCGGCGGCAGGTTCGACCTCGTCTTGCAAAGGGTGATGGAAGTCTGGTCCAACATCCCCTTCCTCTACGCCATCATCTTCCTCGCGAGCCTGCTGGAACCCTCGCTGGCGATCCTCATCCTGATCCTCGTGGCCTTCTCGTGGATCGGGCTGGCGCAACAGCTCCGCGCCGCGGCCTACCAGGTCTCCGCGCGGGATTTCGTGACCGCCTCCCGCGCGCTCGGCGCCGGCCATGCCCGCATCATCTGGAGCCACGTCCTGCCGAATTGCGCGACCGTCATCCTGACCACATTGCCGTTCAGCCTGCACGGCTTGGTCTTCTCGCTCTCGGCGCTCGACTACCTCGGCTTCGGCCTGCCGCCCACCGAACCTTCCTGGGGCGACCTCCTCCACCAGGCGAAGGAGAACTGGCATGCGTGGTGGATCCTCGGCCCGACCCTCGGCTGCCTCGTCGGCACCATGGTCATGATCAACTCCATCGGCGAAGCGTCGCAGGACGCCTTCGACCTCCGCCGCCAACAACGATGAGATTCCTCCTCGCCCTCCTTTGCCTCGTCGGCGTCGCCCGCGCCGAGACCTACCAGGACCCCAAGGCCGCCGCCTTCTACGCCGAGCACCCGGACTTCTTCCGTTTCGCGACGCCGTCCGACCTGCCCAAGGACCTTGTCTGGCAGGATGGTTCGGCGCAGCCGGAATTCGCCGACCCGCGCGCGGTGCGCGGCGGCGTGCTCCGGCAGTTCACGACCTCGACCCCGCCGACGCTGCGGCGCGTCGGGCCCAACGCCAACAACGGCTTCCGCGGAGAGCTCTACGACAACAACGACTTCGGACTGCTCGCCGGACACCCGGACACCGACGAGATCATCCCCGCCCTCGCGACCAGCTGGGCGATGTCGGCCGACGGGATGACCGCATACTTCCGTCTCGATCCGGACGCGAAGTTCACCGACGGGCAGCCGGTCACGGTCGATGACTTCTTCTACACGTTCTACTTCCACCGCTCCCCCTGGGCCAAGGCGGACTGGTATGCCGACCACTACACGCGCGAGTGGGGCGGCGTCACGAAATACGACGACCATACGCTGGCGGTGAAGGCCCCGCGCAAGCGGCCCTACCAGCTGGAACTCCTCGGCGGCCTGCGCCCGACGCCCCGCCAGTTCTTCAAGGACTTCGGGCCCAACTACGAGAAGGCCTACAATGACCGCTTCCACCCGACCACCGGCCCTTACCAGGTGAAGCCCGACGGCTTCCTGCGGGAGAAGTCGATCACGCTCACCCGCGTCAGCGACTGGTGGGGTGACCGTCGCAAATACTACCGCCATCGCTACAACCCCGGCGCCATCCACTATGGCGTCATCCGCGACCTCGACAGCGCCTACTCGTCGCTGCTCGCCGGCGAGATCGACTTCATGCCGATCATGATGCCCCGCTACTGGTATGGGACCAACGAGAAGAAGGCCTATCAGAACGGCTACCTGACCAAGGCCCAGTTCTTCAACGACATCCCCCGCCCGCCCTACGGGCTCTATATCAACACCCAGCGACCGCTGCTCGCGGACGTCGACGTGCGCGTCGGCCTGCACCACGCCACGGACTTCCAGCGCGTCATCGACGGGTTCTACCGCGGCGACTACGAGCGCCTGCAGCAGTTCAGCGAAGGCCTGGGCAAGTTCACCGACCCCTCGCTCCGCGCCCGGCGCTATTCGCCCGAGCTCGCCCGCGCCGCCTTCGCCAAGGCCGGCTTCGCCGCGGCCGACGCCGACGGCATCCTGCGCAACGCCGCCGGCGAGCGCCTTTCCTTCCGCCTCACCTTCGACACCTCCGACCGCCGCAAATACCTGGCCACGCTGGTCGAGTCCGCCCGCCGCTGCGGCGTCGAACTGCGCCCCGAGACGCTCGAGCACACGACGATGTACCGCAAGGTCATGGAGAAGAACCACGACATCGTCTTCTGGGCCTGGTCGGTCTCCAGCCGTATCCCGCAGCTCTGGGAATCGCATCACTCCGAGAACGCCGTCGAAGTCCTGGCCGACGGACGCAAGGTGCCGAAGCGGCAGACGAACAACATCACCGGTGTCGATGACCGCGAACTCGACGGCCTCATCGACCGCTTCCGCGTCGCGACCGAGGAGGAAGAGATGGTCAAGTTGTCGTTCGCGATGCAGCGCCGCATCCATGATCTGGCTGACTTCATCCCCGGCTTCAAGGTGCCGGGCTACCGCATCGCCCACTGGAACTGGGTCAAGTTCCCCGCGGGCTTCGACGTCCGCGCCGCCGAGGACCCAGGCCAATACGGCCTCTTCTGGCTCGACCCCGCCCAGCGCGAGACCGACCTCAGGGATTTCCGCGAAGGGAAGACACGCGGCGCACCGAAGACGGTGATCGAGGATCGCTGGCGCGCGGAATGACCGCCGTTCTTCCTTCCCCTCCCTCCGCTCCCGACCTAACCTCCGACCCATGTCCGCCGAGCCCCTCCTGAAAGTCCAGGACCTCAGCGTCACCTTCCGCAACGGTGACCGCGAGACCGTCGCCGCCCAAGGGGTGAGCTACGAACTGGCCGCCGGCGAGGTGCTGGCGGTCGTCGGCGAATCCGGCTCCGGCAAGT
>SYID01000223.1 GCA_005798925.1 Verrucomicrobiota bacterium | reverse complement strand
GGTCCGGCCGCCAAGCTGATGCACACGGGCTCGGCCATCCTCACCAAGCCTTGCTTGGGTTCGTGGGTCCTCTACGGCCTCGGCACCGAAAGCCAGGACCTCCCCGGTTTCGTCAGCCTCGGTGGTGGCGCCGAAGGTCGGCAGTCCGCCTTCTTGCCGAGCATCTTCCAAGGCGCGAAGACCTCCTTCCGTCCAGGCGCTCCGTCCAACAAGGTGATCGCCAACCTCCAGAGCGAGTTCACGACCGAAGAGGCCCAGCGCAAGCAGCTCGACCTCGTCCGCCAGCTCAACGAGCGCCACATGCAGACCGTCCAGAAGGACGAGCAGCTCGAAGCCCGCATCGAATCTTTCGAGCTCGCCTTCCGCATGCAGACCGCGGCGACCGACGCCTTCGACATCTCCAAGGAGTCTGAGAAGACCCGCGAGATGTACGGCAAGACCGACCTCGGCGCCAAGCTCCTCTGCGCCCGTCGCCTCGTCGAGCGCGGCGTCCGTTTCGTCCAGGTCGACGCCGGCGGCTGGGACCACCACACGAACCTCTTCACCTCGATCGCCCAGCGCGCCGAGAACATCGACGGCCCGGCCGCGGCCCTCATCGCCGACCTCAAGCAGCGCGGTCTCCTCGACCAGACCCTGATCATCTGGGGCGGAGAATTCGGCCGCACCCCGACCACCGCGGGCCGCGTCAACCAGGCTTCCGGTCGCGACCACCACTCCAAGGCCTTCTGCTGCTGGATGGCCGGCGGCGGCGTCAAGGGCGGCATGCACTACGGCGAGACCGACGAAATCGGCTCCCAGGTCGCCGCTGACGGCGTCGACGTGCACGACCTCCACGCCACCATCCTCCGCCTCCTCGGCTTCGATCACACCAAGCTCACCTACCGCTACAACGGTCGTGACTTCCGCCTCACCGACAACTTCGGCAAGGCGGTCGAGAAGATCATCGCCTGAGGGACTCCGGTCCTCCGAGCGAAGGGCGGACGCCGCAAGGCGCCCGCCCTTCCTGTTTTCCGGGCGCCCCGCCGGCTTGCGTTCCGTCGTTCTCGCATTCTAATAGATTCACTCCCATGAGATTCCCCGCGCTCCTCGCCGTCGGCCTGCTCGTCGCCGCCCTCGCTCCGGCCGCGCCGAAGAAGGAGGAATCCCGCAAGGAACCGACGAAGCCGGAACCGAAGCCTTCGGTCGTCATCAAGGCCGATCCGCGCACCGGCGAGCCGCCTCGCTCCGGCGTCAAGGGCGCCGACGCCCTGGGTCGCACGCAGACCCGTTACGACAACGGCGTCACCGCGGTGAAGACGCCGGATCCGTTCGGTGGCTCCACGACCCGTTACAGCAACGGCGTCACCGCCACGATGCGCCCCGACCCGTTCGGCGGTTCGACCACACGCTTCAGCAACGGCGTCACCGCCACGACACGTCCCGACCCGTTCGGCGGTTCGACGACGACCTTCAGCGACGGCACCCGGGCGACCACCCGCCAGGACCCGTTCGGCAACCAGGTCACGACCTATTCCGATGGCCGGCAGGAAGTGCTGCGCCCCGATCCGTTCGCACCGAAGAAGCCCGCTGACGAGCGGAAATAAAACCCCGGCCCGGCACAGGGCGCTTGAAAGGGCCCTGGGTTTGGTCACGCTGATGTTTCACCCCATGAAGCGTCATCTCTCCCTGTGGGCCGCCTTGGCCGCCCTCGTCCTCGCGCTCCCGGCCGTCGCCGCGGAGGCCTTCACCTCCGGTCCCGGTTGGCTGGAATTCCCCGCCGGCAAGGGTCCGGGCGCCGGCAAGCACGTCGTCCTGCTCGCGGGGGACGAAGAGTACCGCTCCGAGGAGTCGATGCCGATGCTCGCCCGCATCCTCTCCGAACGCCACGGCTTCAAGTGCACGGTTCTCTTCTCGCACGATGACGGGGTCATCAATCCCAACAATACGGCCTCCCTCGGCAAGCCCGAGGCCCTCGACAGCGCCGACGCCCTCGTGCTCGGCCTGCGTTTCCGCAAGTGGGACGAGGCCGCCCTCGCGAAGTTCGCCGCCGCCGTTAAGCGCGGCGTGCCGATCGTGGCGACCCGTACCAGCACCCATGCCTTCTCCGGCATCCCGAAGGACAGTCCTTTCGCCGGCCTCAACTGGAACAACCAGGGCGGCTTCGGCAAGAAGGTGCTCGGCGAAACCTGGGTCAGCCACTGGGGCAGTCACAAGTCCGAAGCCACCCGCGCGGTCGTCGAGCCCGGCGCCGAGAAGCTCGCGATCCTCAACGGCGTCGGCCAGATCTTCGGCGACACCGACGTCTATGAAGCCTACCCGCCCGCCGACGCGAGGATCCTCCTCCGCGGACTCGTGCTCAAGGGCATGAACCCGGATGACCCGCTCAGCGAACGCGCCAAGAAGCGCGCCACCGACAAGCAGGAGCAGGGTGTCAACGCTCCCGCGATGGCCGTGGCCTGGGCCCGCGAGGTCCCCAACGAGGGCGGCGGCAAGAACCGCGTGCTGACGACGACCATGGCCTCGGCCAGCGACCTCAAGGACGAATCCCTCCGTCGCCTGCTCGTCAACGGCGTCTTCTGGGGCCTCGCCCTCGAGGTGCCCGTCAAGGCCGACGTGACCCCTCTCGTCGAGTGGAAGCCCGGCAAGTATTCCTTCAATCTTTTCCAACGGGGGCTGCGCGCCGAAGCCTTCGCGGGCGTGCTGCCGCCGCAGGTCGAAGCCCCGCCGCCCGCTCCGAAGAAGAAGAAGTAAGCCGCGCGACGGCTTGATTTCTCCCGGGCGCGCCGACGGCGCGCCCTCTTGTTTCAGGGCCGGATGCCGCGGTTGATCAGCAGCTGGATGAACGCGTCGTTGAAGACCACGTAGGCGCCTTCGCGGGCGGCGGCGTCGCGGACCTCGATGTCGTCCGAGACCACGAACCACGGCGCCTCGACCGTCTTGTCCTTGGCGACAAGATCCATGATGTCATGGTCGGCCTTGGCGCCGGCCCGGCTGAACGTCGCCTTCACGCGGGGATTCGTGATCCTGAGCGCGCTGGGCTGGCCGTCGAAACTCGCCCAGACGTGGAGCCCCGCGGCTTCGTCGGCCAGTTTTTCGAGCAGCTGCGCGACTTTCTGCCGTGCCGGGGCGTCGAGCACGAAACGGCTGTCGCCTTGGGCGTTCTTCTTCGTCGGCAGGCGCAGGCCGAGGTAGGTCTGGCGCAGGCAGGCGAAGTTATTGGCGTCGACCGCCAGGCGGGCCTTCTCGCCAGTGGCCGCGGCGCGCTCGAGCAGGGCGAGCGGACCGGACTGCTTCTGCACATGGAAGGCGGCGTCGGCGAGGTAGGAGCGACGGCGGTGGAGGTCGCGGCGGTAGAGGTCGGCGTGACGCGAGTCGACGAGCCCTGATTGCTCGGCGGCGGAGAGCGCCTGCTCGATGGCCTTGAGCTCACGGCTGTCGGCGACGTTGATCTTGGCCGAGATGCGCTCGAGGAAGGGGTCGGACGGCTGGTCGCGCTTCTCGAGCTCGTAGCGGACTTTTTCGATATGGTCGGTGAGGCGCTTTTCCAGCGCCACGACCTCGGGCAGCGCCTGGCCGGCCGTCCGCTGGTAGCGGCGCAGCAGCTTGAGCATCTCCTCCATCTGCGGGATGGCCTGGCGCAGCTCGTGCTCCTTCGCCAGGAAGGGGTCGGCGTCGCGCTGGGCCTTGCGGACCTTCTCGACGGTCTCGGTGGTCAGCTGGCGGAGCTTGGCGACCTCTTCCGAGGCGGCCTTCAGCGTGCGGGCGTCGGCGAGCCAGGGGCGGATCTCCTCGGAGAGCAGTTCCTCCGCGATCTCACGGGCCCGTTTGGCGACATGTTCGCGGGCGCGTTCAAGTTCCCCGCGCAGGCGGGCGACCTCGGCTTCTTCCTTGGCGAGTTTCGCCTGCAGCGCCTGGGCGTTCGCCTCGAGGGCTTCCGCCGCCTTGGCGGCTTCCTGCGACTGCCGGGTGGCCTCCTCGCGCGCCTTGCGGATCTCGGCGTCCTTGGCCTCGATCTCGTTCGCGTGCTGGCGGCGGATCTGCCGCGCCTCGTTCTCGCGCGCGGCCTTGCCCTGGGAGATCTCCTGCTGGAGCCGGCGCAGCGTGCGGCCGGCCGAGTCCAGGACGTCGGCCGACTCCACCGGCTCCTTCTCCCCGGCGCCGCCGAGCTTGGCCAGCACCGCCTTCCAGGCCTTGGCGTCCGGCTTGGCGGCCTGCGGCTTCGCGTTCGCGAGCAGGCGGGCCAGCAGGTCGGCGGGCAAGGCGGCGTCCTTGTTCTCCGCCCGGTGGTTCCAGACCAGGCAGAGCAGGCCGGCGCGCGGGCCGCCGAGCACGGCGACAAGTTCGTCGAGGTGCTCCAGCAGCCGGGCCTTGTCGGCCCGGAGGCCCTCGGCGAACCAAGGCAGGTGATCCGCGACGGCGGCGGCGTCGTCGGTGAGGTGCGCCAGGCGCTTCTTGAAGCGCCACTTGGCGTCACGCAGGAAAGGCTTGCGATGGATGTAGCCGCCTGGGATCAGCTTGGCCAGGGCGAGCAGGGGGCCGTCCGCGACATGGGACAGTTCCAGGATGAACTGTTCGGAAAGCGCCTTCCGGTGCGGGTCGACCGCCTCGGTCTTGTAGGAGAAATGACCCATGCATGGACCATACCCGCCGGCCGGCGGGGGGCAAGGCCGACGGGCTTGGGCCGCGGCCTTTTTCTTGCTTCGGACTCGCCAGCAGGAAGGGAAGGGGGTTCGTTCGGGCCTGCCTGATGCGTTCGCCTGCCTCCATCGTCATTCCGCTCTGCTCGGCCGTGGGCTACACCCTCGCCGCGATGGCCCTGAAGCGGGCCATGGACGGCGGCCACCCCTGGCGGGTCCTGTTCATCGTCAACCTCATCGGCGCCGTCCTGTTCCAGACCTGGCTCCTGCACGGAGGCCTGCCCTTCACGACGACGAACGTGCTCCACGCCATCCTGGCCGGCACGGCTTTCTTCGTCGGTCAGGTCTTCACGTTCATCGCGATCAGCCGCGGCGACATCTCCATCGCCACGCCGGTGCTCGGCACGAAGGTGATCTTCGTGGCCCTGCTGGTCTTCGTCACCGGCGGCGAGGAGCTCGGCTGGAAGCTCTGGGTGGCGACCTTCCTCACGACCCTGGCCTTGGCCTTGCTCGGCGGCGAGTGGCGGGCCAATCGCCAGCGCCTGCTGGTCAGCGTGGTCTTCGCCTTCCTGGCCTCGGTCGCCTTCGCGGCGACGGACGTGATGCAGCAGCTCTGGGCCCGCGACTTCGGCTTCGGCCGTTTCGCGCCGGTGATGTTCGCCACCGTCGGCGCCCTCTCGTTCACCTTGATCCCGTTCTTTTCCGCGCCCTTGCGCGAGATGCCCAGGCCGATGGTGATCTGGGCTTTCGGCGGAGGCACCTTGCTGACCGTTCAGGCGATGGGCATCGCCTACTGCATCGCGGAATACCACGAGGTCACGGTCACCAACGTGCTTTATAACACGCGCGGCCTGTGGAGCGTGGCGTTGGTCTGGGTCGTCGGGCATTGGTTCGCCAACGCCGAGAAGCAGGTGGGCGGCGCCATCATGACGCGTCGCCTCATCGGAGCCTTGATCCTGCTCGCCGCGGTCTACCTCAGCCTGGCCTGATCAGAGGTCGGCGTTGTCGATCAGGCGTGTCGTGCCGAGGTGGCAGGCGATCGCGATGGCGCAGCCTTTCCCGATGGTCGAGGCGACGGACGCCATGGTCTCCAGGTCGACGATCTCGCAGTACTGCGGCTTGAGCGCCGGCTGCGCGGCCAGGACCGCCTGCGCGGCGGCCCGCAACCGGGCGGCGTCGGTGACGCCGGCGCGGGCCAGCGCCTGCGCGGCTTCCATGGCGGCCGGGATGGCGGTCGCCTGCGCGAGCTGTTCCGGCGTGAGGTAACGGTTGCGGGAGCTCATCGCGACGCCGTTGGGTTCGCGGACGGTTTCGTGGGCGATGATCCGGACGGGGAACAGCAGGTCGCGCGCCATGCGCCGGATCACCGCGAGCTGCTGCAGGTCCTTGCGGCCGAAGACCGCGACGTCCGCTTGGACGGCGTTGAAGAGCATCGCGACCACGGTGGCCACGCCGCGGAAATGCCCGGGGCGGAATTCGCCGCACAGCCCGGCGGAGACGCCTTCGACGTCCACCCAGGTCGAGGCGCCGGCGGGGTAGAAGTCGGGGGCGGACGGGGCGAAGATCAGTCCGGCGCCGGCGGCCTCGCAGCCCCGGCGGTCGTCTTCGAAGGTCCGCGGGTATTTCGCGAAATCCTCGTTGGGTCCGCACTGGGGCGGGGTGACGAAGATCGAGACCACGACGTAGCCGGACTCCTGCTTCGCCCGACGAATGAGGCTGAGGTGGCCTTCGTGCAGGCAGCCCATCGTCGGCACGAAGCCGACGGACTTCCCGGCTTGGCGGGCCCGGGCGACCGCGGCGCGCAGCTCAGGGATGGTGTGGACGACCTCCATGCCGCCAACCTAGCCGCCCCTGCCGAGGGCGCAAGGCGCAGTTGTATGCGGACTCCCGGCCTGTCGTTCTGTTCATAGGCCGGAGCCATTCCTTTCTTGGCAGTCGGTGGGCCGCCGCCAATGTCAGAGCCCTCCCTCCCATCAGACATGTCGCACTTCCCTAATGTCCCGGTCATCGAGTTCGAAGGACCGAAGTCCAAGAATCCGTTCGCCTTCAAGCACTACAACCCGGACGAGAAGATCGGCGGGAAGAAGATGAAGGATCACCTGCGCTTCGCCGCGGCCTACTGGCACGTGATGCGCAACGGCCTCTCCGACCCGTTCGGCGCGGGCACCGCCCTCATGCCCTGGGATGACGGCTCCGACTCCCTCGACAACGCCCTCCGCCGCGTCCCGGTCTTCTTCGAGTTCCTCCAGAAGTGCCAGATCGACTTCTACTGCTTCCACGACCGCGACATCGCCCCGGAAGGCAAGACCCTCGCCGAGACGCACGCGAACCTCGCCCGCGTCACGAAGGAGCTGAAGGCCTTCCAGAAGGGCACCGGCAAGAAGCTCCTCTGGGGCACCGCCTGCCTCTTCTCCCACCCGCGCTACGCGCAGGGCGCCGGCACCTCGCCCAACGCCGACGTGTTCGCCTACGGCGCCAGCCAGGTCCGCCACGCGCTCGAGGCCACCAAGGCCCTCGGCGGCGAAGGTTACGTGTTCTGGGGCGGCCGCGAAGGCTACGCCACGCTGGTCAACACCGACATGAAGCGTGAGCTCGACCACCTCGCCGCGCTCCTGCACCTCGCCGTCGACCACGCGAAGAAGATCGGCTTCAAGGGCCAGTTCCTCATCGAGCCCAAGCCGCGCGAACCCTCGACCCACCAGTACGATTCCGACTCGGCCGCCTGCCTCAACTTCCTCCGCGAATACGGGCTGCTGAAGCACTTCAAGCTGAACCTCGAGACCAACCACGCCACGCTCGCCGGTCACACGATGGAGCATGAGATGGAGGTCGCGATGGGCGCCGGCGCCCTCGGTTCCGTCGACGCCAACCGCGGCGACACGCTCCTCGGCTGGGACACCGACCAGTTCCCGACCGACCTCTACCTCACGACGAACATCATGCTGCGCATCCTCAAGATGGGCGGCTTCACCAAGGGCGGCCTCAACTTCGACGCCAAGCGTCGTCGCGAATCGCACGAGCCGGTCGACCTCTTCCACGCCCACATCGGCGGCATGGACGCCTTCGCCCGCGGCCTCAAGATCGCCCACGCCATCATCAAGGACGGCAAGATGGACCAGTTCGTCGCCAAGCGCTACGCCTCGTGGGACAGCGGCATCGGCAAGAAGGTCGAGTCCGGCAAGGTCACCCTCGCCCAGCTCGACGCCTACGCCCAGGGCATCAAGGCGCCGACGCTCGCGTCCGGCCGCCAGGAGATGCTCGAGAACCTGATCAACGAGTACGTCCGCTGAGGCCATGGCGATCGTCCTGGGTCTGGACCTGTCCACGCAGAGCGCGACGGCGCTCGTGCTGGACACGGTGAAAGGCACGACGGTCGCCCGCGCCCGCGCGGCGTTCGGCGCCGACTTCCCCGACCGCGGACATCCGGAAGGATTCCTCCGCGGAGGGCAGGGCGGCGAAGTGCACGCCGACCCGCTCCTCTGGCTCGACGGCCTCGAGCTCGCGCTAGACCGCCTCGCCAAACTGACCGATCTCTCCCAGGTCGACGCGGTCTCCGTGTCCGGCCAGCAGCACGGCAGCGTCTACCTCGCCGCCGGCTATGAGGCCGCGCTCGCCGACGGCGATCGCGCCACGCCGCTGTCCGCCAAGATCGGTCCGGTCCTCTCCCGTCGCTCCTCGCCGATCTGGATGGATTCGTCCACCGGCGCCGAATGCGCCGAAATCGCCGCCGCCCTCGGTGGCGACCAAGCCGTCTGCGACCTCACGGGTTCCGTCGCCACCATGCGCTTCACGGGTCCGCAGATCCGTCGCTTCGCCAAGCTCGACCCTGCCGCCTGGGCCAAGACCAAGCGCGTCCATCTCGTTTCTTCGTTCTTCGCTTCGGTGCTCGCCGGCAAGGATGCCGCGATCGACACCGGAGACGGCGCGGGCATGAACCTGATGGATATCCGTAAAGGCGACTGGGCTCCCGCCGCGCTTGCCGCGACCGCACCCGATCTCGCCGCGAAGCTGCCGCCCGTCCGCCCCGGTTCGACCGTGGCCGGCGGCATCTCGGCTTATTTCGTCGCCCGCCACGGCTTCTCGCCGAAGTGCCGGGTCGTCATCGGCACTGGCGACAATCCTTCCAGCCTCGTCGGCATGGGCGCCTCGAAGCCCGGCAAAGTCGTCATCAGCCTCGGTACGAGCGACACGCTCTTCGCCGCGATCGAGGGCATCCGCACCGACTCCGCCGGCCTCGGCCACGCCTTCGGCAATCCGATGGGCGGCAGCATGAGCCTCGTCTGCGTCCGCAACGGCTCGCTCGCTCGTGAGGCCATCCGTCGCGAATGCGGCCATGCCGACTGGCCGGCCTTCTCTGCCGCCGTCGACGCCGCGCCCGCCGCCGTCTCTGCCGTGCTTCCGATGGAGGAGCCCGAGATCACCCCGCGTCGTCCGGCCGGCCGCATCGCCCTCGGCGTTCCTGCGACGAAGGCCGCCTTGCCGCGCGCCGCCGTCGAAGGCCAGGCTCTCAGCCTCCGTTACCATAGCCGCTGGGTCGGCACCCCGACCACGCAACTCCTCCTCACCGGAGGCGCCTCCGAGAATCCTTCTGTCGCCAAGATCTTCGCCGACGTCTTCGGCGCCCCGGTCCTTCGTCTGGCCGTCTCCGATTCCGCCGCCTTAGGCGCCGCGCTCCGCGCCGCCGAGGGGGCTTGCGGGGTCAAGATGGCCGATTTGGAGCCTGTTTTCTGCGCCCCCGCCCCGGGTGTCGTCCAGCCGAACCCGGCCCTCCGGGCGGCCTACGACAAGCTCGAGGCCGAACTGGGCCAATCGCTGTCGCGAAAGGCATAAATCGGGGCCTGTGAGCATTGCCCACTTGAACCCTGCGGGGTGATTGGCTGACATAGGGGACTCACCCCTACTCACCATGTCACAGCGCCCTGTCACCCTCTTCACCGGCCAGTGGGCCGACCTCAAGATCGCCGACCTGCTCCCCAAGGTCAAAGCCATGGGCTACGAAGGCGTC
>SYID01000222.1 GCA_005798925.1 Verrucomicrobiota bacterium | reverse complement strand
GTTCGAATCCCTCCCTCTCCGCCAGCTAGACAATTCGCTGGGCTCAGGAGCCGGAGACAGGGCTTGGGACAGGGCCAGACGTCCCGGAGGGATGAGAACCCAGGGTTCGACGGAGCGAGGCTTGTCCTCGCGGAGATGGGCCGCCCGATGGGCGTCGCTTGCGATGGCCGAAGGCCAGCCAATCCCTCCCTCTCCGCCAGCTAGATTAAAGCCCGAAAGTCCTTACTTTCATGGGTTAGCCACGCGCACTCTAACAAAGTCTCTAACAACCTATCGCCAGGTTAGGTCAGCACTGCGTGCTGACCTAACTAGGTCGCCACGCCGTGGCGACCCTACCCGACCCCACCCCCTCAGAGCGCGACGATCAGAAAGGTCAGGATGAGCCTGGTCCGGAGGCGCAGCTTGGAGACGAAGACGGCGGAAACGAGGCCGACTGTCAGGTAACCGAAGGCCTGCTCGGCCAGGAAACTTGACCAGCCGTCCTGATCCTTCACGGCCGCATGAAGCCAGAAACGGATCGGCAACGCGCACAGGATGACGATGAAATATCCGGCGACCTCCCGACGGAGGTTACGCTTGAAGTCGGAGGGTCCGCTATTGGGCATGCTCGTAAGGCTTCTCGGCGGGCACGATCACCGGAGCGATGACGGACTTCCACACGGCGTAGCCGGCCGGGAGCATGTGGATGTCACCGGGCTTGAAGAGTTCTTCCCTCGGCTTGTCATCGGCGCCGATGAGCGGCTCGGTGACGTCGATGAACTTCATCCACGGCTGCGTGGCGCACTCCCGGGCGAGCAAGGCGTTCGTCCGGCGGATCTCGGCGATCTTCTCGAAGCGCTTGCCGGGACTGGGCACGACGCCGAGGACGTAGAGACGGGCCTGCGGCAAGGCGGCGTGCAGCTTGCCATGGAGCCTGCGGAAATGCGCAAGGACTTCCTCGGGCTCGGCGCCGGCGTTGATATCGTTGCTGCCTTCGTAAAGAACGACCGCCCGCGGCTTGAACGGGATGGCGAGGTTATCGACGAACCAATCCGCGGCCTGGTTCATGCGGCTGCCGCCGATGCCGAAATTATGGACGGTCAGCGGCGCGAGGTCCTGCCTCACGGTCTTCCATAGCTGCATGTGCGAGCTGCCGAGACAGATGACGCCGCCGGGCGCCGGCGGCGCCTTCTGCGCGCCGGTCAGGACCTTCTGATATAAGGCCATCACCTTCGCGGACGAGGACTTGTCCGTCAGGACCTCGTCGGCCGCGATGACGGCGGACATCGTCAGGAGGAATACGCAGAGGAGACGCAGAGGCATGCCGCTTACTTAGCTTCTTTGGGCTTCTTTGTCTTGTTCTTTTTCTCCTCCTTGTTGCCGCTGCGGCCGGAACCGTCGCCGACTTCGTCCTTGTGACCGGCGCCGGGATCCAGGCCCGCCAAAGCGGCCGCAAGGCGGGCACGGGCGGCCACGGCGGCTTCGTCCTTGGTGTCGGCCGCGACGGCGACCTCGAGGAACGGCGCGTCCTTCATGTCGTAAAGGGCGCCGGTCTGGTCGAGCTTCCAGCCCGCTTCGCGGACGTAGTAGTGGTTGCTGAGCTGGCAATAGGCCCAGGTCCGCGGGGACTTCGTATCGCCCTTGAACTGCGCGACAAGGCTGCGGCCATCGATCACGCGACCAGCCGGCAGCGGCGCACCGCCGAGTTCGGCGAAGGTCGGCAGGAGGTCGCTGGCGTCCGCGACGTTGGCGTTCACCTTGCCGGCCGGGGTGACGCCGGGCCAGGCGGCGATGAACGGGACGAGGCCGCCGCCCTCTTTCATCGAACCCTTCTCTCCTTCGATGCGGCGGCCAGCGATGGTCGCTTCGGGCGCGTTGGACTTGGCGCTCCCGTTGTCGCCCATGAAGACGACCAGGGTGTTGTCACGCAGCCTGAGGCGGTCCAGTTCCGCCATGAGCTTGCCGACCAGCTTGTCCATGTAGGCGATGTTATCCGCATAATGGCGCTTCCTTCTGGCCGAGTCACCTTCGCCCTTCGGCGCGGGGATACTGTCAGGCGTCGGCAGGATGTCTCCATGCACGTGCGACATCGAGTAATAGAGGAAGAAGGGGCCGGACTTATGCGCCTCGAGCCAGGCGGTCGCGTCCTTGTGCAGCAGGTCAGGGATGTACTCGTCGTCCTTCACCGGCACGGTCTGTCCGTCGAGCACGTAGGTGTCAGGGTCGCCGCGGACCTCGCCGCCCTCGGACATCGGCTTGGCGACCTTGCTGTTCCAATACATGCCGCTACCCTTGAAGTAGAATTCGTGGTCGAAGCCCCAATCCGACGGATCGCCCGACGGCGTGAGCTGGCCCCACTTGCCGATCATCGCGCTCGCGTAGCCGGCCTGCTTCAAGACGGTCGGGATCATGACCTCGGCCTTCTCGCCGGTGCGGATGACGGTCTTGCAGGCGTCCTGCGTGACCGCTCCGGTCCGGAAGCCATAACGTCCGGTCAGGATCAGGGCCCGGGACGGGCCGCAGAGCGGCACGGTGTAGAAGCGCGTGAAGCGCACCCCGGCGTTCGCCAACGCGTCGATGTGCGGGGTCTTGTAGCGGTCGGAACCATTGCAGCCCACTTCGGCGAAACCGAGATCGTCGGCCAGGATGAAGACGATGTTCGGTTTCGGGGCGGCGGTCGAGCCCAAGCAGACCAGGGTCAGGAGCAGTGAAAGCAAGGCGCGCATGGGGTTGCCTATGTAACCCCGGGGAGGCCGAAAGTTTGCCCATAAAACGGTGTTTCCATGCCTACTCCTGCCCTTCATGGTCAGCCCATGCGCCCCACCCTCCTCGCCCTGCTCGCCTGCGCCACCCTTTCGGCCGCCGACATCAAGGTCACCCCACACGAAGCCGTCGACGTCGCCCAGGACGGCAAGGTCGTCGCCCGCTTCATGATGTCCCACGACGTCAGCACCCCGGCCAAGCGCCTGGAAAACTACAAGCCCTACCTCCACGTCTTCGACCCCAGCGGCGCCCTGCGCCTGACCAAGGGCCCGGGCTTCAACTTCACCCACCACCGCGGCATCATGCTCGGTTTCATGAAGATCACGGTCGACGGCAAGACCTACGACCGCTGGCACATGGTGAAAGGCGACCAGGTGGTGACCGCCGTCCAGCCGACCGCCGACGGTTTCGTGGCCGCGATCGACTGGCAGGGCGAATCCGCCACGGCCAAGCCGATCCTCACCGAGGAACGCGCCTTCACGTTCACCAAACCCGCCGCCCCCTTCTACCTCGGCATCGAGATGCGGAGCATGCTCGTGCCTGGCCAAGGCGAGACCAAGATCGACGGCGACCCTGAGCACGCCGGCGCCCAATTCCGTCCGTCCGAGAAGATCGACGGCACGAAGACGACCTACGTCTACCCCGGCAAGGACGTCCAGATCCACAAAGTGCGCGACCTGACCTGGGTCGCCGAGATCTTCACGACCGAAGGCAAGACCTTCACGGCCCTGCTGCTCAACCACCCTTCCAACCCCAAGGACACGGCCTTCTCGGCCTACCGCGACTACGGTCGCTTCGGCGCCTTCCCGAAGGGCCTCGCCACGCCAGAATCCCCTTTCAAGCTGCGCTACCAGTGGCTCATCGCCGAAGGGGATGTCCGCGACGCCGCAGCCTTCCAGCAAGCCTACAACGCTTTCGCCGGCGCGAATGAGCCGATGCCGGCCGTGACGGTCATGCTCGCCGAACAACCGAAGCCGAAGGCTCCGGCCAAGAAGTAAGCTGACTTAGGCGCCGACGCCCTTCCGGACGCGACCGATCGCGGCGGACTGGCGTTCGCGCAGGATGGCCTGGGCTTTGAGCACCTTCGCCTTCGCGGCGGCCGGGTCCTTGGCCATGGCCAGCACGGCCGGGACGATGCCCGCGAGCTGCGGTTCGTCGTCGAGGTCGAAGAGCCACTCGTTCAGGCCGATGTCCTTCCACATATTGCCCTTGGAGGTCTGTTCGGCCCAGCGACACACGATGGCCGGGATGCCGTTGCCGATGCACATGATGGGCGAGTGCATCTCGTTGCCGAAGAGGCCGGCGCTGCGGACGTAGACGCTGAGCGCTTCGTCGGTGAGCCAGTAATCCTGACGCCAGACCACGCGCTCCTTCACGTCCTCAGGCAGCTTGTCGTAAAGGATCTCTTTGCCCAAGGCCATCTGGGTCCGGTCTTCGGGGCAGATCAGCACCTTCAGGTCGGTCTGCTTGACCACCGCGACGATGGCTGCGCGTAGTTGGGCGTGGTCATGCTCCTTCATCTCGTCGTTACGCTTCTGCTTCACGGGGTCGAAGGCGCGCTCCTTGTGGATGGTCCAATAAGGCGTGCTGCGGTAACGCGGGATGCAGCAGAGGAACTTGCCCCGCTCGAGGCCCCAGCCGTGCAGGAAAGCCTCGGCTTTCTCCTCATTGCGCAGGTCAGTGGCGAACGCGCCGTCCGGTCCGAATTCCATCACCGGGCACTTCACGCCGCCGGCCTTGGCGGTCTCGAGCGAGATCGAATCACGGAAGTAGACGAACTGGGCGCCGCTGAGGATCTCGACCGTCTCCGGGGTCGGCACACCTTGGGTGATCCCGAGCACGCCGTAGGGCTTCGGACCCTGCTTGCGCCACATCGCGACCTGTTTCTCGCCCACGAGCGAAGGACCGGAACCGTGGAGCAGGAAATCGTTCTCGGCGTAGAGCTTGGCGACGTCGGGCCTGGGCCCGACGAACTTCAGCTTCGGGAAACGGGCCGCCAATATCTCCTTCACGCCGTTATCGACGTTGGAAGGCCACAGGGTGATCTCGGCCTCAGGGAAATATTTCTCCAGCAGCGCCAGCATGCCCGGCGTGTGGGCGATGTCCCCGATGTTCACCGTCTGCCAGGACGAGCGCAGGACCACGCGCGGGGCGCGCTTGCCTTCGGCCGCGCCAAGCGAAGCGGCGATGGCCGCCACGAAGGCGGATTCCAGGAAACGACGGCGGTTAAGCATGGGGATAAAGGGCTTGAGTCAGGGATAGGGCTAGGGCTAGGGCTGGGGTTAGGTTGAGTCAAACTCCCCTTCCCTGCGCGAAGGTATCGAATGCCCAAGGGAGACCGGAAACCGGAAAGAAAGCTACGGTATGTTTGGTAGGGTTGAGCGGCCCGCTCAACCGCGGCTGACCGGGCCGGTCAGCCCTACCGAGAAACTACCCCAGCCAATCATCCCACCTCCAGTTTGAATCTATCGGTACGACCGATTTCCAGGTCTCAGGTCTCGGCTACAGGCTCGGGAACAGGTTCAGTTTCGGGAGCCAGCCCTGGGACCCGCAACCGAACCTGAATACCTGAACCAGACACCCGATGTCCGAGACCTGTGACCTGAAAATACCCCCAGCCAATCATCCGGTCTCCCTTTGAGCCCCAACCGCTAACCGCCAACCGCAGACACCTCTTTAGTTAGCATCAATTCTTCTTCCCCTCTTCGCGTCCGGGCAACATCGCGAAATACTGCTCCCGCACGGCCTTCACCTTGGCCTTCATCGGCTCGACCTGGGGGGTCAGTTCGGCGTAGGACCGGGCGATCTCTTCGAGGTTCTTGTCGCGTTGCGGGATATCCTTCAGCGCGGCGGCGAGGGCCTTTTCGGCGTTGGCTTTTTCGCTCTGGGCGAGTTCGAGGGACTTGGCCGCGGCGGCGACGAGCGCGCGCTTGGCTTCGACGGGCTTCGCGGCTTCGGCAAGCCGGGCGCGGATTTCGACGAGCGATTTCTCGAGGACGGGCAGGGCTTCCTTGGCCTTCTGGAGGGAGGCCTGCAAAGCGGGCAGTTTGGCCGCGTAATCCTTCTCGGCGGCCACGCCGGGAGCGGCGAGCTTCGTCCGCTCGGCGACATGCATGGAACGCTCCTTGGTCACGGCGGCGACTTCGGCCATGGCGGCCTCGACGGCCTTGTCGGCCGCGGCCAGCGCGGTCGCGACCTGCTGCGCGGCGACGGCGGACTTCTGCCGGGCTCCCAGCGCGACGGCGGCGTTCTGCTCCGCCAAGGCCGCGGAGGACTGCGCCCGGCTCACGGCGAGCCTGGCCGCGGCGACCTGCTCCTCGGTCTGTTTCTTCCGGGCGAAATAACCGAACGAGAAGATCGCCTTGAAAAGACGGGCTTCGGCGTAGGCCTGTTCGGCGAGGACCTGCCGGGCGCCCGCCGCGGCGAGGGCGGCCTGCGCCGCCGCGGCACCCTGGCGGGCTTTCTCGGCATGGGCTTCGGCGGCCGCCAGGGCGCCCTGCGCCTTGGCGGAGGCTTCCTTGACGGCGCCTGCCTGCTGGCGGAGCCCCTCGGCCCGCTTGTTGAGCTCCTCGAGCCGGGCCGCCAAGGGCGTGGTGAACTTGGCGCGATAGCCGGCGACGGCGGCGTTGGCGACCGCGACGACCGCGTCGCGGTCCTGGCCGAGCCGCACGATGGACTCGTTCTGGGTCTCGATCGCCTTCTGCTGGGCCTCGATCCTGCCCATCGCCTCGGCTTCGGCGACGCGCAGGGGCGTCAGCGTCCTGTCGAGCGCGGCGAATTCGGCTTCGATCGATTTGAGCGCGGCGGCGAGCTGCGGGATATCCCGCTCGTTCTGCGCGATGGTCTTCTTCGACGACTCGATGCGGGCGGCCGCGGCCACCTTGGCCGCCTCGTTCTCCGCCTTCGCGGCGACGAGGTCGGCGATGTCCTGCTCGAGCTTGGCCAGCTTCTCCTGCTCGGTGAGCACGCCGACGTTGAACTGCGCGGCCTTGAGGGAGACGAGGCGCTCCCGGCAGGCGGCGGTCTCGGCGACGATGCTGCGGACGCTCGCCTGGGCGGAGGCCAGTTCGGCCTTGGCCTTGGCGAGCTCGGCTTCGGCGGCGCGGTAAGCGGTGGCGAGCGGACGGACCTTGTCGGCTTCCTTGGAGAAATGGGCGATGGCCGTATGTTGCGCGGCGACGGCCTTCGCGGCCTTCTCCTTCTCCGCCGCGGATTTGGCCTTGGCGGCCATGCCCTGCCAGTAATCCAATCCTTTCCTCTGCTCGGCCAGCTTGGCCTCATGCTCCGCGAGCTGCTTCGCGGCGGGCTCACCCTCCGCCTTCGCCTTGGCCAAGGCCGCGTCGGCGGCGGCGACCCGGGGCTCGGCGGCCTTCGCGGCGGCTTCGGCCGGCGCGAGCGCCGGGGCGAGCTCGGCCAGCCGCTTCTCCGAAGCGACGAGCCGGTCGGCCAGCCTGGGCGGATTGCTGGAGACCTGGGTGACCTCGCGGCCGCTGTCGGTCTCGAAGAAACGGATCTCGCCGAGCCAGTTGCTCGTCACGAACTTCTTGGAATCGTAGAGCGCGACGACCTTGGCCACCTGGTCGCCCTGACGGATGCCTTGCGCGTGAGGAAGACGGTTGCCTTCGATCGTCCAGAGGGCGGTGGTGCCGTCGGCACCGCAGGTAAGCAGGCGGCCGTCGGGCGTGAAGGAGACGGACTGCGCGTTCCCGCCGTGGGCGGACCAGCTGCCGATGCGCTTGCCGGTCTTCATCTCCCAGGTCATCACCGTGCCGTCGGCCGCGCAGCTCGCGAGGACGTTGGAGTCGGCGCGCCAGGCCAGGTCCGTGACGCTGCCCTTATGCTGGCCGAGGGCGTAGAATTCCCCGCCGTTGTCGGCCTCCCAGACGAACACGTTGCCGTTGCGGTCGGACGTCGCGAGCAGGATGCCGTCGGGGCTGAAGTCGGCGCCCGTGATCCATTCGGTGTGCTTGGCGATGACGTAGAGCTCTTCGCCCGTGGCGACGTCGAAGCACTTCACTTTCTTGGCGTTGGTGCCGAGCACGACCTTGCGGTGATCGGGCGAGATGTCGGCCGACATCGCTTGGTCGAACTCCTTGCCGATCTCGGTGACGCGGCGGCCCGTCCGGACGTCCCAGACCACCGCGTGGCCGAGCTTGCCGCCGCGGCCGCCGCCCATGATCAGGAGCGAGCCGTTGGCGCTGAACTTCAGCGAGCGGGCATGGCCTTCGGGATAAGGCAGGATGCCGGCGAGCTCATGGGTGTCGGTGTCGTAGAGCAGGATCTGCTTCTGGCCGGCGACGGCGAGCAGCGAAGTCCACGGGCTGGCGGCCATGGCCACCACGGCGGAAGTCCGGGGCGTCACGACCACCGGCTCGAGGAGCACGTGCTCCGGGCGGGCGGCGGGTCCGTCCGGCTTGCCGGCGGCCCCGCTGAACGAAAGGTCGACCTTGGGCTTGTTGGAGGCCTTGGCCACGCTGCCTTTGGCCTGGAGCAGGCCGCCGGCGATCCACCGGGAAAGCAGGGTGAGGTCCTTGGCGTCGAGGGGCGCGCCCTCCGGCGGCATGAACGGCTCCTCCTTCTTCGCGCTGCAGGTCCAGAGCCGGCTGCCTTGGGGGTTGCCCGCGTCGACGACGGCTCCGCCGCTGCCGCCGTTCATCAGGCCGGCGTAACTGGTGAGCTCGAGGCCGCCCTTCTTCTTGTCCGGATTGTGGCACGAGAAGCACTTATTCTCAAGCAGCGGACGGATGTGGTCGTCGTACGTCAGCTTCTCGGCGTCCTGGGCGACCGCGCCGGCCGAGACCAGGCCGACGGCGAGGATCAGGCAACGGCGGGTGAGCCAGCGGAAGGGATGCGGGACGGGCATGCGCGGTCGGCTCAGTGGTTGAAGTAGAATTCCTTGGAGTTCATCAGCGCCCAGAAGGCGTCCTCGAGGACGATCTGACGCGAGGCGGGGTCGGCGGCCACGGCGGCGGCCACGGCCTGGCGCTCGGGGGCGCGCGGGTGGCGGCCGAAGACGCGGAGGAAGAGCTCGGTGACGATCTCGTCGTCCTTCCTGCCGGCGGCGATCATCTTCTCGATCACCTGGCCCCGCCGGATGCGTTCGTTGACCGCGTCGCCGTTCATCAGGTGGAGGGCCTGCGAGAGGTTGGGGTCGGTCTTCACCTCGGTCGAGGCGACGGACTCCCGCTTCGAACGGCCGAAGGTCGTGAGGAAGTAGTTCGACACGGCGCCGTCGGCGATCTGCACGGCGCGGGCGCCGAGCGGGAGCCCCTGGAACTTGTTCGGCGTCTCGGTGATCTGGGAGATGGCGTCGAGCAGGACCTCGGCCCGCACGCGACGGACCTGCGCCCGGGCGAAGTTGAGCTTGTCGCCCGCGTTGCTCTCGTTGGTCTTCGAGCTGCGCTGGTAGGCGGCCGAGGCCGTGATGTCGCGGACCAGCCGGCGGACGTCGTAGTTGTATTCCGTGAGGCGCGCGGCGAGCTCGTCCAGGAGCTCGGGGTTCGACGGCGGGTTGGACACGCGCACGTCGTCGACCGGGTCGACGACGCCCACGCCGAGGAAGTGGGCCCAGACGATGTTCGCGATGTTACGGGCGAAGAACGGATTCCGGGGCGAGGCCATCCATTCGGCCATCACGCGACGCCGGTCGTCGCCGGGCCTGAGCTCGGGCTCCTCGCCGCCGAGGACCTTGGGCTTCACGTTCTTCTTGGTCAGGAAGTGCTGCGACTCGCCGCCCTTGCTGTTGAAGATGATGACCTCCTGGGGGTCGTCGGTGTTCTTGCGGCCGATCTGGGCGAAGAAGGCGTTGAAGCCGTAATAGTCGTCCATCGTCCAGCGGTCGAACGGGTGGTTATGGCACTGGGCGCACTGGATGCGCATGCCCATGAACACCTGGGCGACGTTCTCGCTGAGCTTGAGGCGGTCGAGCTCGCTCTGGTAATAGTTGACGGCCGGCTTGGAGACGGTGCCGCCGCTGGCGGAGAGCAGGTCGACGACGATCTGGTTGATCGGCCGGTTCTTGCCGATCTCGTCGGCCAGCCAGTTGTAGTAGAGGAGCGCGTTCTTGTAGAAGGGCGGCGCGTTGTTGCCCTGGTTGATGCCGGAACGGATCTGGAGCAGCTCGGCCCACTTCATCACCCAAAGCTCGGTGAACTCCTTGCGCTGGAGGAGGCCCTCGACGAGCTGGGCGCGCTTGTCGGGTCGCTGGTCCTCGAGGAAGGCGGTCAGCTCGGCGGGCTTCGGGTAGAGGCCGATCACGTCGATGTAGACGCGACGGATGAACTCCTCGTCGGTGCAGGCCCCGGAGGGGACGATGCGCAGGCGGTGCAGGCGCTCGTTGACGGCCTTGTCGATGTAGTTCAGCTCGGCGACCTTGGGGCGCTCGTAGACGAGGCCCTTCGGGATGACGATGGCCTGGGCGGTGACGCTGAAGACGTCGAAGCGGGCGAGCATGAAGGCCGCGCCGCGTTCGCCGGAGCGGACGAGGCCGTCCTTGTCGATCCTGGCCACGGGGTCGTTGTTCGACATGAACAAGGCGAGCTTCGTGACGTCTCGGTCGGTGCCGTCGGAGTAACGGGCGCGGACCGTGATCTGCTGGGTCGCGTCCTTGCCTTCGAGGACGAGCTGCTTCGGGAAGACCTCGATGCCGGTGACCTTGGCCACGCCCGGCGCGTCGTCCTTGGCGCCGTTGGCGATCCACTCGAGGATGGTCCGGTTGTATTCGGAGTCCGCGTCGTAGAGCTTGTTGCCGGAATGCGGCACGGCACCGGTCGCCTTCTCGACGAGGGTGCTCTCCTCGGGGATGGCCAGGTTGATGCGGCGGCCGATCAGCTCGCGGGTCAGGCGCACATAGTCGCCGTCGGGATCCATCCCGAAGAGGGAGAGACGGAACCCGTCCTTGCCGCGGGCGGCGCCATGGCAGCCCCCGCTGTTGCAGTTGGCGCGCAGGAAGACCGGCATGACGTCCTGGCGGAAGGAGACGGCGCGGTCCTTGCGGCCTTCCTTCACCGCGACGGGGATGCGGACGGCGCGGCCGCCGAGCGCGGCGACGATCTCGGTCTGGCCGCCGTCGGCGACGGCGTGCACGGAGTAGCCGTCGAACTTGGCGACCTTGTCGTCCGCGACCTTCAGGTCGGCGAAGGCGGTGACGTCGCGGGTGGTGGCGTCCTTGAAGGTGGCGAAGACCACGATGCGGTGGAAGTCACGCCGTGTCTCGAGGGTGACGGACTCCGGGAAGATCTCGAGCTTCTCGAGGGTCGTCAGCTTCTGGGCGAGCTCAGCCCTGGCTTCTTCCTTGGCCTTGTCCTTGGCGGCGAGCACGACGCCCGCGGGCCAGGCGGCGCCTTCGGCGACCCAGCGACGGATGACGTCGATCTCGGCGGCCGGCAGGGGCCCGCCCTTCGGCGGCATCAGGTCGTCGTGGTCCTTCGGCAAGGTCAGGCGCTTGAGGAGTTCGCTCTTCTCCGCGTCGACGCCGATGAGCGCGGCGCCGCTCTCCCCTCCCTTGAGGAAACCCTCGCGGCTGGTCATGAGCAGCTTGCCCTTGGTCTTGTCCGGATTGTGGCACTCGACGCACTTGCCCTCGAAGATCGCCCGGACCTCGTCGAAGGCGACGGGCGCGGCGGAGGCGGGCGAGGTCAGGCCGGCGGCGAGGAGGACGAGGAGCGGGAGACGGCGGAAAGACATGGGCGAGGGATCAGTTCTTGGGGGCTTCGTTCTTGAGGCGGAGCTGTTCGAGACGGGAGAGGACGACCGGGGCGGGCGCGGCGGCGGGAGCGGCGGCCGGCTTGGCGGCGGCGGGCACGGCGGCCTTGGCGACCGGGGCCGGCGCGGCCTTGCGAGGCGCGTCGAGACGCAGGATCGAACCGAGGGCGATGCGGTGCGTGGCGAATCCCTGGCCGGTCGGGATGTCGACCTGCACGAACATGTTGGCGGTCTTGCCGACGCGGGACTTCTCGTCCGTCTCGACGGTGAAGCGGAGCTCCTTGGTGTCCTTGGTCACCTTGATGGGCGCGATACGGATGGTATCGGGCGCGCCGACGAGCTGGGCGACGGCTTCTCCTTCGAACGGACGCTGGACCTCGAAGTTGGTGGCCATCACGCCGGGAGTGCCGATCTCCATCGCCGTGAGCGGGATGGCGTTGGCGACGACGTAGGGCGCCTCGGTCGTCAGGACTGCGAACGGCGAGGCGTTGTAGACGCGCCCCTTGCCGGCGTCGGCCTCGCCCTGGACGACGAACTTCCACGACTTCGTGTCGACGTTGCCGTTGGCGCTCAGCTGGAACTGGCATTCGGCGCCGTCGGCCGGGATGGTCTGCTCGCCGAGCGAGGAGACGCCGGGCGGGGTCCAGCACATGAAGACGCGGATGGGGCCCTTGAAGCCTTCCTTGCGCTTGGCGACGACCTTGAGGTTGAAGATGCCGTTGCGGACGAGCGGGGTCTTCGGCGTCTCGATCTCAAGCGAGTAAGGCGCTTCGTCGACCACGGCGACGGGGAGCTGGTCCTCGATGCCTTGGTAGTAGATGACGTTTCCGATGCGGACGATGTCGTAGGTGCGGCGCATCTGGCCGACGATCCTGTTGGCCGGGTCCTTCGGCAGGAGCAACGGAGTGGCGATCGCGCCCCCGTGAGGGGCGTCGGCCGCGGCCTCGAGCACGAGCGGCACGCCGGGCAAGTCTCCGGGGGCGGCGTCCTCGAGCAGCTTCACGCCGGCGGGCAGGCCCTTGAGCTCGAAACGGTAGTCGCCGCCGACGCCGTTACGGGTGAAATTCTCCAGCAGCACCATGCGGCCGCCCTTCGGGACGGCGAAGAACTGACGATAGCTGGTGTCGTTGACGGTGTAGTCCGGCGAGGCGAAGGTCAGGCTCGGCTGCGAAGCCACCATCTCGATGCGGTAGACGAAATTGGCGCCGCCGCGTTCGAGGTGGTCGGCGACGCGCACCGTGTATACGCCGTCGGCGGCGGCCGTGAACTTGAAGCGGGAGTCGAGGCGACGCATGCCGCCGCCGTCGTCGTTGCCGATGATGGGCGCGCCCTTGGGCGTGTAGACGTTGACGACCGGATCGAGGGGCGAACCCAGGATCTGGGCGAGCGCGCGGCATTCGAAGACCTGGCCCTTCTTGAGCGGCACGCGGAAGCAGTCGACGTCGCCGGGCTTCTCGATGATGCCGTTGAGGGCGTAGGCCGAGGCCTCGGCGGCGACGGTGCCCTGCTCGGGCGTCTCGTTGGGCTCGGCCTCGAGGGTGTTGTCGACGGTCGAGAGACGGAAGAGGTTGCCGGAAGGCGCGGGGGGCTGCGACTTCGGGTAGAGCACGAAATCGGCGTCGTCCTCGGACGGCAGCGTCACTTCTTCGGCGAAGGAATCGCGGGGCTCGAGGAAACGCACGGTGACCTTGGAGCCCAGCTTGCCGCCGGCGGGGTAGACCGCGTCCGGACGCCGGAAATCGCCGACGTGCAGGCGGTAGAAGGAGTTGCCTGAACCGCGGTAGGAGGATTCGCGCACCATCACGTAGTACTCGCCGTCGTATTCGGCGGTGAAGGAGCAGTAGCCGTCCTGACGATGCAGGATGGTGTCGTCGGAGAAGGCCTTCTCGAAACGGTCCTTGTCGAGGATGGCGACATACGGATCCATCGCGCCCTGCGGGATGGTGGCGAGGCGCAGGCCGTCGACCTGGACGCCGATGCGCTGGCCCTTCTTGACGGTCAGCTTGTAATAGTCGACGTCCTCGGCGAGCACGACGCCTTCGACGGTCTGGTTGAGGGCGATGGCCTGGGCGCCGGCGAACTCGCTGTTCGGCTCCTTCTCCTCGACGTTCGGGAAGGGGCTCGCGAAGAACTGACGCATGTGCGAGACGCCGGACTTCGTGCGGACGCGCATGACGTGGTTGCCAGCGCGGACGGACTTGTCGATGGACAGGGTGAGCTCGACCTTGTTGGCGGCGCGGCTCTCGACGCTCTTCACCTTGAAGCCGGGCGTGTAGAACATCAGGTCCTCGAAGTCGTCGAGGCGGGCGCCGGTGATGGTCAGCTTCACGTCGGCGCCGATCTGACCGCCGTGCGGCTTGAGCGCCGACATGTCGGGGTAGGCCGCCCACGCGGCGAGCGGGGCGAGGAGGAGCGCGGCGAGGAGACGGAACTTCATAAGTCGGTTAAGCGGGGCGCGGCCCGCCCGCCGCGCCGTCGGGGCGGGCGGATGGGGATCGGGCGCCGGTTCAAGCCAGCCAGTCGGTCATGACGCGACCGCCGTTGACGATGTCGATCGGACGGCCGCCTTCGGACATGATGCGCTTCTCGGCGTTGATGCCGAGGACGCGGTACATGGTCTTGGCGAGGTCCTCCGGGCCGACCGCGTCGCGGTCGGGCTCGCCGCCGAGGGCGTCGGAGGCGCCGTGGATGTAGCCTTCCTTCATGCCGCCGCCGGCCATCGCGACGGAGAACACGCGCGGCCAGTGGTCGCGGCCGTTGGTGCCGTTGATCTTCGGGGTGCGGCCGAACTCGGAACTGACGAGGACGAGCGTGCGCTTGAGCAGGCCGCGGTCCTGGAGGTCAGTGATGAGGCGCGCGAAGGCCTGGTCGAACTGCGGGGCCTGGCCGTCGAAGGCGCCCTTGATGTTCGAATGGTGGTCCCAGCCGCCGAAGGTGACGGAGACCATGCGGACGCCGGCCTCGACGAGGCGGCGGGCGAGGAGGAAGCGCTGGCCGGCGGTGTTGCGGCCGTACTCGTCGCGCAGTTTGTCGGACTCCCTGGAAAGGTCGAAGGCCTCGCGCGCCTTGGCGCTGCTGACGAGGCCGTACGCGGCCTGCTGGAAGCTGTCCATGGCGCCGATCGCGTCGGACTTCTCGGTGGCGCGGAAATGCTCGTCGACGGCGGCCAGCATGCTGCGACGGCGGTCGAAACGCTGCGTGGTGACGTCCTTGGGAGCCAGGAGGTCGCGCACGGCGAAGCCCTTGTCGGCCGGATCGCTGCCGAGCGCGAACGGACCGAAGGCGCTGCTCATGTAGCCCGTGCCCTGCTCGGGGATGCTCTGGCTCGGGACGACGACGTAGGGAGGCAGGTTGTTGCGCGAGCCCTGCTCGTGCGAGATGACGGAACCGTAGCTCGGGAACTTGATCGCGGGGCTCGGACGATAGCCGGTGAACATGTTGTGCGTGCCGCGTTCGTGCGCCGCCTCGCCGTGCGTCATCGACCGGACCACGGTGAGCTTGTTCATGATCTTCGCGATGTTGACGAACTTCTCGCCGACGTATTCGCCGGGGACCGAGGTCTTGATCGGCGTGTACGGGCCGCGGTAGTCGGGCGAGGCGAAGGGCTTCGGATCCCAGGACTCGTGCTGCGCCATGCCGCCGGGCAGGTAGATGTGGATGACGGCGTCGGCCATCGCGTTGAACGACTCGACCTTGGGCATCTCGAGCGCCTTGAGCCGGAGCATCTCCGGCAGGCTCAGGCCGAGCGTGCCGATCATGCCGATGTGCATGAAGTCTCGACGGCTGAGGGCGGACAGGATGTCGGGATGATCGCCCTGGCAGTTCTTGTGGAGTTTCATCGTGGGGTGGTTCGGTTGATTAAGACAATCGAAAGGACATCGGGTTGCAACGAAGAGGGTGTTTTCCTGATTTTTTTTAGATGGGGGAAACCGTTAATGCGCAGCCGTTTAAGGCCTGTGACCGGAACCTGGGCGGGCTCGGGCCGCATTCAGCCCTTTTCGCCCCGAAACAGGACATAGCGAGAGCAAAATCCCCAGGGAGATGCCCCTACCGACGAAGCGACTTCGGCAAGAATCGAAATATTGACATAAAACCTTGGATATCAATGTTTTATATTTAAATTCAAAATATCCCTGTCTGGGCGAAATACCCGGGCCCGGGGGCGGGCTGTCCAGGGCCGCCGGGACATGGGGCTAGGGTTGCAACACGGAGGGCGTTGGACAAGGAAGGAGGCGTCCGACGCCGGCCCGAAAGGGCCGACCCGAAGAAAAAATACCTCCCCGATGAGCTCCGACCCCGAATCCCCCTCCAGCCGCAAGGACCCCCGCACGCTTCCCATCGGATTCCGCGCCGTCCTGCTCGCCTCCGCGCTGTTCATCGCCGGCTGCTCGGCCTACTTCTCGGTGCTCGGACTGGGCAAACTGTTCACCGGCGCCGAAGTCGCGGTCATGGTCATGGCCTCCTCCCTCGAGATCGGCAAGCTGGTCGCGGCCTCGTTCCTCTACCGTCACTGGCACCAGATCACCGGCACGCTGCGGTTCTACCTCACGCTCGCGGTCGTGGCACTCATCGGCATCACCTCGCTGGGGAACTACGGCTACCTGGCCCGCGCGTTCGAAGAGACGGCCACCCGCATCTCCAGGAGCGAGGCCGAAATCGCCGACCTCGAACGGGCGATGGCCGAGACGCAACGACGCATCGAGGACGCCAAAGGGCGCACGGTGCGCGTCAGCACGGCCAGCCGCGAGGACATCGCCAAGCTGCAGGGACGTCTCTCGCAGGCCGAGGAGTCGCTCGCGCAGTCCCTGGCCCGGCTCCAGGAGCAGCGCAAGGCCCTGGAAGCCCGGCGCGCCCAGGAGCTCTCGGCGGCCTCCGGCCGCGCCGACGGCGTCGGCAGCACGCTCGCCAAGAGCATCGCGGCCGAGGAGGCCTCGGTCGCCAAGGGCATCGCCGCCGAGGAATCCGCCATCGCCGCGCTCAACGAGCGCATCAAGGTGCTCGACCAGGCGGTGGCCGCCTACACGGCGCGCGGCACGACGACCTTCCTCATCTTCGAGCAGGACAACGTACGCAAAGGGCAGGAGCTGCGCGAGCAGCAGAAGCCCGAACGGGACGCGATCCTCGCCAAGCTGGCGGAATCCACCGCCGCGATCACGCGGCTGCGGGCCGAAGGCGTCGCCCGCGTGGAACGGCTGCGCGCCGACCAGTCCAAGGTGAGCTCGGAATCGGCCAAGGACGTCGCCTCGCTGCGCGACCAGTTCACGCGCGAGCTGGCCCGCCTCGACGAGGAGGAGAAGGCCCTGCGCCGCTCCGGCGAGGCCGCGGCGTCGGCGCTCGAGAAGCAGCTCGCCGGACTCCAGGAGCAGGGCCAGGCGCGCACGGGCCTGACCGACGCGGAAGTCGAGGCGCTCTACCGCTCCAACCGCGACCGGGCCGCGGAGATCCAGAAGCTCCGCGACGGGATCGCGGCCACGGACATCGGCTCCTACCGGTTCGTCGCCCGCGCGTTCGACACCGAGGCGACCGAGGTGGTCAAATGGCTCATGCTCACGCTGGTGGCCGTGTTCGACCCTCTCGCGGTCACGCTGGTGGTGGCCTTCAACATGACGCTGCTGGGATCGCGTCCCGCGGCCGCGGGAACGGGCGCCGGACCGCAGGCCGCCCCGTCCGCACCGGCGGCCGCCCCCGGCCGCCGCGGGCTCTCCCCGGAGATCATCGTCACCATCGGGGTCGGCATCGCGCTCGTCTGGCTGATCATCTGGCTGGCCTCTCCGGCGGCCCCGGCCCGCGAACGCGGGCTCGGCGCGACCGAGCTGATCCCGGGCGACAGCTTCGCGGTGATGACGCTGAGTCCCGGACTGCTGCGCAGCGGAGGTTCCGGGCTGCCGGACTGGCTTGAGCGTGGCGGAGGCAAAGGCCTCACCGCCGCCGTCGCCGAGCTCGCGAAGAACGGGCTGGACGTCCGCGCGGACGTCCATGCGTTCGCCAAGTTTCCCTCGGCTCCGGCCGCCGCCGGACACGGGGCCCGCCCGGTGGTCATCTGCGGCCTCATCCTCAAGGTCGCCGACGCCAATCTCGCCGAATCGTCGCTCTCGCGGCTGACCGACGAGATCGGCGCCTCCCTGCGCGAAGGCGGAGAACGCACGGCCTCCGCACGCAGCCGCTCGATGATCCGCCACGGACAGGGCCGCTACATGGACCCCGAGGGAGGCTTCCTGACCTTCGGCCTCGTGCCGGGCGCCGCCGTCATCCTCATCGAATTCGAAGGCGATCCGGCCGCGCCGTGCGTGGAGAAGGAGATGCGGCTCGCTCTCTCCGCGCCCTCCTCCGCCGACGGGCGCATCCCGCCGCAGGCCGTGGCCGCCGACGGCGCGCTCGGGCTCTGGATCGACGCCCACCGGCTCTTCAGCCGCCTGCCGATGGACGCGCGCACGAAGGCGCGCTACGTGACGGCGCGCGCCGCCACGGATTTCGAGCTGTCGCTCGCGGTCAGCGCGACGGGGCGGGACTCGCTCTCGGTGAAAGGCTCGCACGCCTACCGGTTCGACCGCTTCAACGTCGCCGGCGACCCGATGGCGGGACTCGCCCGAAAGGACGCGCCCGCCGACGCCGACCTGGGCTGGAAGCTGCTCAACCGCTGCGGAGACTCGCTCGACTTCGACCCGCTCATCGAACGTCTGCGCACGGCTCTGGGCGACGATCCGCGCACGGGGCCCAAGCTGGTGCGGGTGGAGAAGTCCGTCACCTCCGCCCGGACCGCCAAGTTCAGCATGTCCGCCAAGTTCGACGCGAAGTCGGGCCCTCCGCTGGTCACGGCCATGCGGCTGATGGCGCAGTGACCTGAACGCATGCGCGCCCAGGCCGGCATGACGCTCCTAGCCGCCGCGGCGTGCCTGCCGCTGGGAGGATGCCGCACGGAACCAGGAGCGGGCTCGTTCGAAATCATCGAGCTCATGGGCGAAGGCGGCGGAAACAAGGCGGCGGGAGGCGAAGGGAAGCCTCGCCCCGCCCCCCAGACGCGTCCGCAGGGCGAAGTCCCGGCGGTCTCGGCTACGCCCGCGGAACCGGCCGCCCGCCCGAAATCCGCGGCGGAACGCTCGGTCGGGAAAACGGAGACGCGCGCCGCAGGTCCCGCCGCTGCGTCCGGAAAGACGGACGCCTCTGCGCGTCCGGATGCGGACGGCGTGACGTCGTCGAAAGCGCCGGGTGCGCCTTCCGCGGAGCCGCGATCCGCAGGCATGAAAGCCGCCGGACAAGTGACGCTGCCGGCTCCCGACGATCGCGCGCACGCGCGGACGGAGGGTGCGCGCACGAGCCTGCCAGGTCCGGGCGAAGTTTCCGCCGAGGCGTCTGAATCCGCCGGCAAGCTCGCGCTGGACGCGCCGGATGCGCAGGCCGCCGCACGCGCCGCCACGGCCATCCGGCTCTCCGGCCAGGACGGCGCCGCGGACGCGGGCAAGGCAAGCTCCTCGCGATTGGGGCTGCCTGGCGCGGATCAAGCCGACGAGACCCCGAAAAGCGCCGCCGCCAAGATCAGCATGCCCGCGCCGCGGGAGGCGGAAAGTCGCCGGGCCGCCGACTCACCCGTCGCCATCGGAGCCGGTTCGGATGCGAAGCCGAGGACTCATGGAGCTACGCGATCCGTCGCCATCGGGACGGGCTCAGCGACCGAAGCCAGGAACGCGCCCAAGGTCAACCGCATGGGCGGACCCGACGACCCGAAGCAGGACGGAGCCTCCGGCGAGGCGCGGCGGCTTCCCGAAGGCGTTGAGGGCATGGATCCGCGCGCCCCACGACGTCTGCCGAGGCCCTTCCGCCTCGCCGACTGGTTTTTCGAAGAGAAGAAGCCGGACGATCCGGCCGCGGGGAAGAAGTGAGGCCGCGCCTCAGGCGGGACGCAGCACGAGCTCGCGCGAAGGCTCCCTGCCCCGCCCTTCGATCGGCATGCGGCCGCCGTTGACGCTCACGGAAGCGTGGGCGTTCCGCATCGGCGCCCGCATGGTCGTGACCGCAGGGCCAGGCGACGGACTAGCGACGACGGCGCGCGACGAGAGGGGATCCCGAGGCGGGCCGGCACCCGAGCAGGCGCCTCAACGACGGCGGGGGAGCAAGGCAGGCATGCCCCGATTCGGCACAGGTCGGGCTTCCCTTCACGAAAAAGGGCGGGATCGCCCCCGCCCTTCCGGACCGGACGTCGGCCGCGGCGTACTTGATCTCGCCGATCGAGATGTTGCGGTACTCGACCTTCATCTTGACGCCGCCGTGCACCTGCAGGCCGACCGGAGCGGCCTTGGGGTAGCCGGCATCGACGTAGTTCGAGACCTGCTCGCCGTTGAGCCAGACGGTGTAGGTGTCGCCCTTGGCCTGGAAACGGATCTTGTTCCACTCGCCGTTCTTCCAGAGCGCCGGGACCTTCGGGGCCCAGCCGGCTTCGGGATACTTGCCGACGTAGAACGTG
>SYID01000221.1 GCA_005798925.1 Verrucomicrobiota bacterium | reverse complement strand
GGCAGCGAGGTCGACATCCTCAAGGACGGCGCGCTCGACTTCCCGGACGACGTCCTCGCGCGCCTGGACTTCGTCGTGGCCTCGGTGCACAACCTCTTCACCTTGGACCGCGAGGCCCAGACCGCCCGCATCATCAAGGCCGTCGAGAACGAGCACGTCGACATGGTCGGCCATCTCACCGGCCGCCTCCTCAACAGGCGCGAGCCCTACGACGTCGACATCGCCAAGGTCATCGACGCCGCCGCGGCGAACGACACCATCATCGAGCTCAACGCCAACCCCTGGCGCCTCGACCTCGACTGGCGCTGGTGGCGCCGCGCCGCCGAGAAGGGCGTGCTCTGCTCGATCAATCCCGACGCCCATGACGTCGGCCAGCTGGCCTTCGCCGCCCATGGCGTGCGCGTCGCCCGCAAGGGCTGGCTGACGCCCGAGCAGGTGCTCAACACGCGGTCGCTCCCGGACGTGCTGCGCTGGCTGGGTCGCTGAGCGCTCCTTACGGCTCGCCCTGCGGGCGCGGTCCGTCCTATCCTGCCGCATGCTGCACGATAAGCGCCGCCTGCTCCTCATCGCCGGACCTTGCTCCCTCGAATCCGAGGCCAATTGCCGGACCGTCGCCACGGAGCTCAAGGCCCTGGCCGCCCGCCACCCGGAGCTGAACGTCATCTTCAAGGGCTCTTACGACAAAGCCAACCGCACCTCCCTCGGCGGCGACCGCGGCCCCGGCATGAAGGCGGGCCTCGATCTCCTCGCGATGGTGAAGAAGGATTACGGCTTCGCCGCCCTCACGGACATCCACGGCCCCGAACAGTGCGAAGCCGTGGGCAAGGTCGTCGACGTCCTGCAGGTCCCGGCGTTCATGTGCCGCCAGACGGACCTCCTCGTCGCGGCCGCCAAGACCGGCAATGTCGTGAACGTGAAGAAGGGCCAGTTCCTTTCGCCGTTCGAGATGCGCTTCGTGGTCGACAAGCTCGAGGGCGCGCAGGCCGCCGAGATCTGGCAGACCGACCGCGGCACGACCTTCGGCTACCAGAACCTGGTCGTCGACATGCGCTCCTTCCCGATCATGGCCGGCTTCGGCCACCCGACGATCATGGACGCCACCCACGCGGTCCAGCTGCCCGGCGCCGCCGGCGGTTCTTCCGGCGGCCAGCGCGAATACGTCCCGGTGCTCGCCAAGGCGGCCCTCGCCGCCGGCGCCGACGGTCTGTTCATGGAGACGCACCCCGATCCGAAGAAGGCGATCTCCGACGGTCCGTCGCAGGTGCCGCTCGCGGAATTCCCGGCCCTCGTGGAATCCTGCCTGCGCGTCTGGAAAGCCGTCCGTGCCTAGGCGGCCAGCTTCGCGATCGCCGCTCGGTCCGGCTTGCCGCTCGCGTCCGTCGGCATGACCGGCACGAACGCGTAGCGCCGCGGCCGCGCCGCGGGCTCCAACGCTTCGCAGGCCTGACGGAGCGCGGCTTCGGTCTCTGCGCCGGCGACCACGCAAGCGGTGACGACCTCGCCCCAGGTCGCGTCGGCCATGCCGAGCACGAGCGCTTCCCGGACGAGTCCCGTCGCGAGCAGCGCCTGTTCGACGCGGGCCGGATCGACCTTCTCGCCGCCCGTGACGATCACGCGGTCGGCGCGTCCGGTGATCCGCACGCCGCCATCGGCCGCCACGTCGCCCCGGTCGCCGCTCGGCCAAGGATTCGTCATCGGCCCGTCGGGCCAGACGCCGAGACCGAGCGACGGACCGGCGACCGTGATGACGCCATCTCCGTCCGTCGCGAAGCGGACGCCCGGCAACGGCGCGCCGCGCACGGGCTCGCCTGACCAGATATCTTCGGGCGGACAAAGAGCGCACGCGGCCGCGGTCTCGGTCGCGCCGTAGGTCAGGAACACGGGCAGACGACGCGCGCGGATCTCGGCGAGCAATGGCGCGGGCACGGCCGAGCCGCCGAGCAGGACGACGTCGAAGACACGCAGCCACGCTTCACCGTCGGCGTGCGCGAGCAGCCGCGTCAGCTGCGCCGGCACGAGCGAGACGATCCTGGTGCCGTCGGCAGGCAGGACGACGGCGGCCAGCGCGGACGCTTCGGAGAAGCGACCGTCGACGACCTGATGCCGTCCGCCGGTCGCCCGCGCGCGGATGGCGGGCATGAAGCCGCTGACATGCCACGGCGGCGTGCACGTCACGCCATGGAGCCTCGGCGAGAGACCCCGCGCGACGAGCGCGTCCCGCAGGCCGAGCGCCGCGGCGCGGAGTGTCTCCGCGGAATGGACGATGAACTTCACCTTCCCGCCGGTGCCGCCGGTCGGGATCATCACGCGCCCGCGCCAGTTCAGGGGGAAATCGCAGGCGCCCAGCCCACGCGGTTCCCAGGACGCGCCGAGGATCGTCGTGCCGCGCGGGATCTGGCGCGCGGCTTCCTCGCGCTCGGCCCCGGCCCAATGCGGGTTGCCCAGGAACACCGGCAGCCCGGCGTCATGCGCCAGCAACGCTTCGCCCAGATGTTCGGCGTGGCCCGCGTGGAAGACCGCGACGGCGCTCATGCCATTTCTTTCCACAGTTCGCCCCAGGCGAGGTCGAGCCGGCCGCGGGCCAGCGGACCCGTCTCGTGACGGTCGCGACCGTCCATCTCGAAGCGCCCTAGGGTGTCGAAGCCGACCGTGCCCGCGGCCGGATCCTGGGCGGCGAGCCAGAGCGCGGCCTGCCGGCCGATCGCGGTCTCGAAGACCGACGAGTAGACGACCTTGCCGGGTCGCCCCCGCCGCCAGCGCAGCAAGGCGTCCCAGTCCCCGGCCAGCGCGGGTTTGACGACGATCGGCCCGGCCCAATCCGGCCCGCCCGGCGTCAGGAAAGATTCGTCGAGCGCGACCTTGTCGGCGCCGAGCGAGGCATAGCCGGGGTGGCCGACCGGCAAGGGCTGCTCGATGAACTCGACGGCGGGATGCGCCCGCGCGAACTCGGCCCAGGCGCGCGCCTGCTCCAGCGTCAGCGCGCCGTTGGCGTCGAGGCGGAACGTCAGCCCGGCCGGGGCCGCGGCGATGAGCGCGCCGAGTTCGGCGGCCTCGGTCGCGGCGGTGAGCTTGCACTTGAGCACACGGTAGCCCTGCGCCGCCTTCTCCCTGATGTTTTCCGTGTTCGGAAGCGTGAGCAGCCCTGCGCAGGGCAGGCCGCCGGCGAAGGCGGCGATCTCGGTCCAGTGGGCGCACGAGGACAGCGCGGCGCGCAGGCAGGGCAGGGCGGCGCCGGCGGCGTCGACCGACGCCCGCAGGTGCGAGAGGCCGCCGCGCGCCGACCGCAGCACCTCCGCGATCTCGTCGCATGACTCCGTCGGGAAGCCCGGCCATGGGGCGGCTTCGCCGAAGCCGACCCCGGTTTCGTCTTCGGTGCGGAGCAACACGCGGTCCACGGCGTCGATCGTGCCGGCGCCGGTCGTCAGCGGCTGCCGGAACCGACGTCGCACCCGCAGAAACTCGAATTTTCCGCCGTTCATGACTCCCATCGTCGGCAATCGCCGCAAAGTCGCAAAATCAATTTGCCACCCTCTCGGGGGGTGCCTAACACCCTTTGGGGAAACCGACCACTCATGGCCTCCTCGAAATCCAAGGGCCGCGTTTCCCTCGACGAACGCTTCTATCTGTCCGCGGACGAATTCTTCCCCGCCAACGCCGGCCTCGGCCTGACCTACGACGACGTCTCCCTGGCCACCCGCTACTCCGAGGTCCTGCCCCGCATGACGCGCCTCGACTCGGCCTTGTCCGACGCCCTGCCGCTGTCCCTCCCGATCGTCTCGTCCGACATGGACACGGTCACGGAGCACCGCATGGCCATCGCCATGGCCCTCAACGGCGGGCTCGGCCTCCTCCACTATAACATGTCGGAGGCCGACCAGGTCGCCGAGGTCCGCCGGGTGAAGAACCACATCCACGGGATGATCGGCGACCCCGCCGTCGTCTCGGCCGACGACACCATCGCCGAAGTCCTCGCCCGCATCGAACGCGACGGCCTGGCTTTCAGCACCTTCCCCGTCACCTCCGCCGACGGCACGCTCCTGGGACTCCTGCCCGGCAGCGCCGTCAAGGAGCGCCACGGCCAGCGCAAGGTCGTCGCCGTCATGATCCCTCGCGACAAGGTCTTCACCGTCGCGGAGAAGGACCTCGGCAAGGACCCGATCGCCACCGCCGACCGCAAGTTCTCCGACCACGTCGGCCAGAACAAGCTCCTGGTCGTGGACGCCAAGAACCGCCTCCGCGGCCTCTTCACGCTGAGTGACATCGAGCGCATCTCCGAGGAATCCCGCGCGCACGTCCGGCCGACCCGCGACGCGGACTTCCGTCTGCGCGTCGGCGTCGCCATCTCCGTCCCGCGCACGGCCGACGGCGAAATCGACCGCCCCCGCCTGCTCAGCCACGTCGGCGCGCTCATCGCCGAAGGCGCCGACGCCCTCGCGATCTCCACCGCCCATGGCCACACCAAGGGCGTAGGCGACGCGCTCCGCCTCCTCCGCAAGTCGCATAAGCACATCACGCTCATCGCCGGCAACGTCACCAGCGGCGAAGGCGTCGAGTTCCTCGCCGCCGCCGGCGCCGATACCGTCAAGATCGGCCAGGGCCCCGGCTCCATCTGCACGACCCGCATCGTCGCGGGCGTCGGCATCCCGCAGCTCACCGCCCTCTACGTCGCCTCCCGCGCCGCCGCCAGGAAGGGCGTGCGCCTCCTCGCCGACGGCGGCATCACCAAGAGCGGCGACATCGTCAAGGCGCTCACGCTCGCCGACGCGGTCATCCTCGGCGGCCTCCTCGCCGGTTCGCGCGAAGCGCCGGGCAAGCTGATGGAGATCAACGGCAAGACCTACAAGGAATACCGCGGCATGGGTTCGCATGAGGCCATGCGCAAGGGTTCGGCCGCCCGCTACGGCCACTCCGCCAACGGCAAGTTCGGCAAGGTCGCGGCCGAAGGCATCGAAGCGCTCAAGGAGGTCTCCGGCACGGTCGACCAGGTGCTGGGCACCCTCGCCGGCGGCATCCAGAGCGGCCTCGGTTACCTCGGCGCCGCCAATCTCGCCGAGCACCGCAAGCGCGCCCGCTACATCCGCGTGACGCCCGCCGGCCAGCGCGAAGCCGCCCCGCACGACGTCATCGAAATCAAGGCGGGTTCCTGAGCATCCCATGGCCGCATTCTTCCGAGGTCTCCTCCTTTTCTTCTTCGGCGCGCTCGTCGGCGCCGGAGGCATCCTGTTCTTCGCGCCGGGCTTCCAGGTCGTGGTGAGCCGCGGCGACACCCCGGTCAGGCCTGTGGAGTTCGGCGGGACCAAGCCGGCCCCGGCCGTCGCCGCCGCGCCCGCGTCGGTCCCGAAGCCGACGAAAGAAACCCCGTCCGCGCAACCTGTCGTCGCGGCGCAACCCGTCGCGCCCGTCGCGTCCGCCGGGCCTGCCGGGCCCGAACCGGCTTTGGATTTCGCCTACCTATCCAAGAATCTCATCACCTGGCCCACGGCGGTCACGACGAAATCGGCCACGACGGTCGCCGTCGTCGTCGATGGAAAGAAGGTGCAGGATCTGGCGCTCGAAGCCGGCGCCGTGCTGCAGCTCACCAAGGTCCTCGCCGATGGTAACCTCGAAGTCCGCGCCAAGGGCGCGAAATTCGAGATCAAAAGCACGTTGACCGACTTCACCGCGGAACTTGCCAAGCGCGTCGCCGAACTGGTCAGCAAGGGCACGAAACTGGATTCGCCCCTCGCCGCTTCCGCCGTCGCGGTTTCCGCCGAGCCCGCCCCGGCGCCGATCCCTGAGCCGGCCGCGCCCGCCCCGGCCGTCGCCGCCAAGCCCAAGGGTCCCCTGACTTTGGAGGAGCGCGTCAACGTGCTCTTTGGCAAGAAGCCCGCCGAGGAAACGCCTTCGGTTGTGCCGGCCCCGGCCGTTCCATCCTCGGCGGCGCCGGCGCCGTCGTCCGCCCCGGTTCCGGCGGCGCCGGCCCTTCCGGTCGCCCCCGCCGTCGTCGAGCCCGCCCCGGTTCCGGCGACCCCGGCCGCTCCGGCCGGTGGCTCGAAGGAAGCCGAGAAAGCCCAGGACCTCGATCGCAAGATCAACCAGCTCTTCAAGTGACCCGTCCGTGAGTCACGCGAAGATCTATTCTTGGAACGTCAACGGCGTCCGCTCCGCCCTTGGCAAGGGACTCGCTGATTTCATCGCGTCCGCCGACCCCGACGTCCTCTGCCTGCAGGAGACCAAATGCGAGACGACCGTCGCGTCGACGCTCGGCCTGGCTTTCCCGCACCAGTTCTGGCACGAGGCCGAGAAGAAAGGCTACTCCGGCACCGCGGTGCTCTCCAAGGCCGCGCCGCTTTCCGTCGCCACGGATTTCCCCGGCGACCACCCGCCCGAAGGCCGCGTGGTGACGGCGGAGTTCAACGGCCTGTTCGTGGTCAGCGCCTACGTCCCGAATTCCCAGCGCGAACTCGAGCGCCTCGACTATCGTCTGCGGTGGGACGCCGATTTCCGCAGATACCTCGCGCGTCTCGCGAAGAAGAAGCCGGTCGTCGTCTGCGGCGACCTCAACGTCGCCCACGCCGAGATCGACCTGGCCAACCCGTCCACGAACCGCCGCAACGCCGGCTTCACCGACGAGGAGCGCGAATCTTTCGGCCAGCTGCTCGATCAGCACGGCTTCACGGACACGTTCCGCGCGCAGCATCCGACCCTCGCCCGGCGCTACAGCTGGTGGTCCTACCGCCCCGGCATCCGGGCCCGGAACATCGGCTGGCGGCTGGATTATTGCCTGACTTCCGCCGGCCTGAAGTATTCCCAGCCGGACATCCATGACCAGGTCGCCGGTTCGGACCACTGTCCGGTGTCGGTACGCGTGCAGGCGGACCTCTGAGTCCGCTCAAGACGGCCGTTGGCCGAAGGGGTCGTTCGGAGCGCCTTGGCGACGGAATCCCTCCGCCAGCCAGATCAGGAAGACGATGAGCGCGAACACGCCGCCCGACAGCACGGCCAGGCCCCAGATGTCCCAGAATTCGTCCCGCCGGATGTCCTCCGGCCGGGACGGCAGGTAACGTACGGGGATTTTATGGCCGCGCACCTCGCCCCCGTTCAGCCGGACTTCATCCGTGTGCGCCCGCCCTTCCTGGTCGATGCAGCGCACCACTCCGTAGGTCTCCGCATAGGACCTTCCGCGTTTGCGGCGATGCCGTTTCTCATAGGTCTCGACGATCTCGGCTTGGGCCTGGACTCCGGCGAACTGGATCGTCGCGCACCAGCCCAGCCACCCTCCGAAGAAGCACATGCCCACGGCCGCGAAGGCGATCAGCTTGCCCGTCGGCACGCGCCCGAATCTCGCGCTCCCGGTGTTCATCTCAGCGCGGCGTCTCGCCGGTCAGGCGGCGCACCCAGGGGACCAGCACCAACAACAGGACGGTCAGGCCGCCGACGAGCAGCGCTTGCTGCCAGAAGAAGCGCGCGAGCGCCTGCGGGTCCTTGGCGTTGAATTCGGCGGCGACCACGCCGGCGAGCTTGTTGCCCAGCGCGGTGCCGAGGAACCAGACGCCCATGACGAGCCCGGCGAGCTTGGCCGGCGCGAGCTTGGTCATCGCGCTGAGGCCGACGGGGCTGAGGCAGAGTTCCCCGATGGTCTGCAGGAAATACACCGCGATCAGCCACCACGGGCTGACCTTGCCCTCGGCGGTGAGCTTCGCCGCCGGGACGAGCAGGGCGAACGAGAGCCCGAGGCAGACGAGGCCCCAGACGAACTTCATGGGCATCGAGGGCTGCTGCTCACGCAGCCGCACCCAGAGCCATGCGAACAGCGGCGCGAGCGCCAGGATGAACAGCGAGTTCACGGACTGGAACCACGACGAAGGGAAGGGGTGGCCGAACAGTTCGTTGCGCGTGAGTTCGTCGGCGAACAAGGTGAGCGAAGAGCCGGCCTGCTCGAAGACCGCCCAGAACAGGATGGCGCACACGAAGAACACGAGGATGGCCGCGATGCGCCGGCTGTCATCGTCCTGACGTAGGACCCCGAACCAGACGATCCCGACGACAGGGAGCGCGTAGACGACGGGGTTGATCCAGGCGACATAGTCCGACGCGATCATCACGGCGAGGAGCGCGCCGGTGCCGAACGTCACCAGCGTGAGCCCGAGCCAAGGCCGCGGCGTGCCCGCGTCCGGCGCCTGGCCGACGTGCGACAGCCAATGCAGGCGTCGCAGGTAGACGATCATGCCGAAGGTCATCCCGATGCCGGCCGCGCCGAAGCCCCAGTGCCAGCTATGCGTCGGGTCCAGCCCCCAGCCGCCGAGCATGGCCTTGAACGTCTCGCCTTGCGCCAGCCAGCCCACGACCAGCGGCGCCGCGAATGCGCCGAGGTTGATGCCCATGTAGAAGAGAGAGAAGACGGCGTCGCGCCGGGCGTCGCCGTGCGAATAGATTCCGCCGACCATCGTGCTGATGCTCGGCTTGAGGAGGCCGGTGCCGAGCGCGATCAGGATCAGGCCGGCGTAGAACGTCGGCACGGAATCGAACGCGAGGGCGTAGTGTCCGGCGGTGATGATGAATCCGCCGATGAGCACCG
>SYID01000220.1 GCA_005798925.1 Verrucomicrobiota bacterium | reverse complement strand
CGCCCTTGGCGGCGAGCCAGCCGTCGAGCACGCGGTCGATCGGATGCGGGCGGCCGGCGCGGGGGGCGGGCAGCTCGGGCCGGCGCGGGCGCAGGGGCGCCTCATAGGCGGGTTGCTTGAAGGCGAAGCCTTCGGCCCAGGCGGCGCCCTGCGCCACCCAGTCGCGCAGGACGGCGACCTCGGCCGCGCTCACGCGCGGGCCTTTCGGCGGCATGCGCTCGTCGGGATCAGCGGTGGTCACGACCTCGAGCAATTTGCTGCGCTCGGCCGAACCAGGCACGAGCACGGCGCCGTTCTCACCGCCTTCGAGGAACGAGGCGCGGGTGTTCATCGAAAAGCCGCCCTTCTTCTTGTCGCCGGTGTGGCACTCGCCGCAATGTCTGCGGAGAATGGGCACGACCTCGTGCGCGAAGTCCGTCGCGGCGGCCACTGCGGCGAAGGCCAGGAGAAGGAGCGGGGACGCGCGACGCATCTGGGCGGCGGGATCAGGGCACGAACACCACCGCGGCGGCGGCCGGGGCCTCGACGGCCTGCCTGGTGTCGGTGAGCTTGCCGTCGCGGCCGACGCGGTAGGCGTTGAGCGTGCCGGATTTCTGGCCGGCGCAGACGAGCCAGCGGCCGTCGGCGCTCAGGCCGAAGCCGCGCGGCGTGGCGGGCACGCCGAGCACGTGCTGGAGCAGCGCCAGCTTGCCGTCCGCGGCGATCGAATAGACGGCGAGGGAGTCATGGCCGCGGTTGGAGACGTAGAGGGTCTTGCCGTCGGGGCGGACGAAGATCTCGGCGGTGGAAGCGCCCTTGGCGTCCGCGCCGGCGGGCAGGGTCGGGAGGCTCTGGAGCTGCTTCAAGCCGCCGTTGCGATCGACGGAGAAGGCGACGACGTTGAGGCCCATCTCGGTGTTCACGTAGGCGAACTTGCCGTTGGGATGGAAGGCGAGGTGTCGCGGGCCTTCGCCGGCGGTGACGCGGCCGGACTTCGGCTTGTTCGCGGCGAGCAGGCCCTTCTCCGCGTCGAACTTGTAGATGAAGATGTCGTCCGTGCCGAGGTCGGCGACGTAGACGCGGCCGCTCTTCGGATGGAAGTAGACGCCGTGCGCGTGCGGCCCGGCCTGGCGGCCGGTGTTCGGCCCGGAGCCGACGTGCTGGAGCGAGGACGAAGCAGGCGCGAGCGAGCCGTCGGTCTTGATGGGCAGCGCGGTCGTGGAGCCCGAGCCGTAGTTCACGACGACCAGGTTGCGGCCGGCCCCGTCGACGGCGAGATGCGTCGGCCCCTTGCCCTTGGAGGCTTCGGTCCCGAGCAGGCGGAGTTTCTCGCCTTCGACGACGTAAGCGGCGACGGCCCCCTCCGCGGCCTCGGCGGTGGCGTAGAGGAACTTGGCGTCCGGGCTGAGGGCGACGTACGAAGCAGACCTGGCTTCGGCGGCGACGGTCGGCGCCGAGATCTTGCCGGTCTTGCCGTCGAGCACGCAGCGCAGCACGCCCTGGGCCTTCGGGCCGGAGGTGCCGACATAGAAGACATGCTGCGCGGGCGCCGGCTTGGCCTTGCCCTTGGCGGCGGCCTTGGGCGCGGCCTGCGGGGCGGGCGCGGAGACATCGGCGGTCTGGCAGCCGACGAGCAGGGCGGCGAAGGCGGCGAGGAGGAGACGGGGCGGGTTCATGGTCGTGATGGGCGGAGAAGGTTCAGCGGCCGTCCCACCAGCCGTCGAGGAGCGCGGTGAGGCGCTTGACATCTTCGGGGCGGGCGGCGGCGAGGTCGGTCCGCTCGTGCGGATCGGCCTTCAGGTCGAACAGGCGGGGAGGCTCGGTCGCGTCATACGACCCGGACTGGCTGGTGCCGGTCTTGAGTCCGCTGGAGACGATGAGCTTGAGGTCGCCGGCGACGAGCCAGCGGTAGCGCAGGCTGGCGGCGGGACGGCCGAGCTCGAGGATGTCGTGGGTGGAGTTCTGGCCGGCGACGAACGGGCGCGCTTTCAGCGCGGCGTCGTCGAGCAGGTCGATCCCGTCGCCGCCGGCGGGCACGGGCGCGCCCGCGAGCTTGAGCAGCGTGGGCAGGATGTCCACGGCGCTGGCGGCCTCGGCCATCATGGCCGGCGGGATGCGACCGGGCCAGCTCACGAAGATCGGCGTGCGCACGCCGCCGTCGAAGGGCGACTGCTTGGAGCGCTCGAAGTCGACCACGGGCTTGTCCGTGCGCGGGATCCAGCCGTTGTCGGCGATATAGACGATGATCGTGTCGCGGGTCAGGCCTTCCTTCTCGAGATGGGCGCGCACCTCGCCGATGGTCTCGTCGAACCATTCCACCATCGCGTGGTATTTGGCGGCCTGAGGCGTCGGCGACTTGTCGCGATACTTGGCGAGCAGCCGCTCGGGGGGCGTGTGCGGGTCATGCGGCATCATCGGCGCGTACCAGGCGAAGAACGGCTTTCCGTCCTTCTTGGCGCGGCTGATGAAGTCGGTCAGCGGCGCGAGCGTCTTGCGGCCGATGTCGAGGCCATCGTCGCCGTGGCGGCCGCCCTTGGTCATGCCTTCGGTGAAGCCGCCGGTCTGATATGGGCCCATCCACCATTTGCCCGTCTGCAGGCTCACGTAGCCTTGGTCGGCGAGGAGACGGGGCAGGATCGGCGAGCGCTGGAAAAGTTCGATCATCTTGGCGCGGCCCGCGAGGAAGGCGGCGCTCTTCTGCTTCGCGGCGGCGGCCTTGGCCGCCCCCTTCGCGCCGTTCGCGCCTTCGATGGCCGGCAAGCGCGGGTCGTTGCCGGTGATGCCATGGCGATGCACGTGGCGACCGGTCAGCATGGAGGCCAGGCTCGGACCGCAGAGCGAGTTCGTGACATAGCCGCGGGGAAACACGCGCGATTCCGCCGCAAGTCGGTCCAGGTGCGGGGTGCGGACCGCCTGGGAACCCATGAACCCGTAGTCGAACCATGCATGGTCGTCGGAAACAATCATCAGGATGTTCGGCCGATCGGCGGCGAGGGCGACGCACAAGCCGGCCAACCAGGCCAAGCCAAGGGATAAGAAGCGGGGCATATTTGATAGACTCCCGAAACCCTCGCCCGTTCCCACCCAAAAAAGCCTTTAATTTCCGTCGTTACCACCCCCTTTGACGAAACCGACCAGGCCGGCATAATCCGTGGTCCGACTGGCCGGCCCACCCCCCCCTGTGGGCCAGGCCGGCCACCCCTTTAGAAAATATAATACATTTTTATTCCATTCATCCTGATATACTTACGAAAACATGTCGGCCGAAACCCCCTTTTTCGGCCCTATCTATATAAGGCCCTTCCATTTCTCCATATGATCAACCGACTCCCCGCCCGACCCGCCACGTCCGCCGCCAGCGAATTCCGCCCGGCCTCCCTCCGCTCCGCCCGAACCACCCCACGGACCGACCAGCCTGCTCCTAAGGGGTTCGTCGACCGCGCCGACGCCCCCGATGACCTGCGCCGTTACCTCGATCAGGCCAATCAGTGGCCGCGCCTCGAAGGAGCCGATGAGCTCCGCCTCGGCCGGCTGGTCAAGGCGGGCAAGCTGGCCGACGGCACGCTGACCGACGCCGGCCAGGCCGCCTTCGACCATCTGGTGAACTGCAACCTGCGTCTCTGCCATTTCGCCGCGCAGCAGACGCACGCCCCGCGCGGTGAGCTCATGGACCTGATCTCGGCCGGGCACGTCGCCCTGCTGGCCGCGGCCCGCGACTTCGACGCCGACTACGGGCATCGCTTCAGCACCTACGCCTACTGGGGCATCCGCAGCGCGGTCTTCCGCGAACTCAACTTCCTGCGCCGCACAGTGCGCCTGCCGCGCAACCTGCACGAGCAGATGGCCAAGCTGCGCAAGGCCGAGGCCGAGCTGCGCCAGGAGAAGGGCCGCGAGCCGTCCGACGCGGAGCTGGCCGCCATCCTGGCCTGCTCGTCCGAGAAGCTCGCCGAGCTCCGTTGCTTCGGCCAGCACGGGCAGTCGCTCGACGCGCCCGTCGGCGAGGACGGCGACCTGACCTTCGGCGCGACGCTGGCCGACGCGGACGCCGTGCCGCCGCCCGTCGCGACGGAGCGCGCCGACCGCGCTGCGGCCCTGCGGGAAGCGCTCGCCCAGCTCACGCCGCGCGAACTGGCGGTGATCCGCCGCCGCCACGGCCTCGACGGCGAGGAGGAGACCCTCGACGCCATCGGTCGCGACGAAGGCGTGTCCCGCGAACGCATCCGGCAGATCGAGGCGGGCGCCCTGCGCAAGCTCCGCCTCGGCATCCGCGCCTGAGCGGAGTCTTGTCTCGCAAAGGGAGACGCGCCATCGTGGCGACGTGCCTCCCTTCGTCCGCCTGCTCCTCCTGGTCGTCGTGACCGCCCCCGCGGACGGCCAGCAGGCCGAGCCTTTCGAGGAACCGCCGATCCGCTATTCGGCCACCCCGGCCACGGACCGCGCGACGGCCCTCAACGCCGCGCACCGGGCCCGCGCCGACGCCATCCGGGCCCTGCCCGCCAGGCAGCGCCTGCGGTGGTTGCTCGACGAATTCAAGGTGCCGGTGGAGTCGCAGCTCTTCGTGTTCAGCAAGACGAGCCTCCAGCGCGACCTGATCACGCCGGAGACGCCGCGCGTGCTCTACTTCTCCGACGAGGCCTACGTCGGCTGGGCGCCCGCCGGCGCCTTCGAAGTGACGGTCTTCGACCCGCAGCTGGGCGCGACGTTCTACGTCTTCGACGCCCACGAGAAGGGTGACGCGCCCCTGCTCGCCCGCGACAACGACTGCCTGCTCTGCCATGCGCGGCACGAACATACGCCCACCTTGCGCACGCGCTCGGTCTTCCCCGACGCCGGGGGCGAACCGCTCAGCGGCTCCGGCGGTTCGAACATCGCCCCGTCGACCCCGCTCGAGGAACGCTGGGGCGGATGGTACGTGACCGGCGGCGGACCGGGCCTGCGTCACCGCGGCAATCTGACCGGCCGGAACATCGAAGCCTTCGAGGGTCCGTCGGCCCGACCGACGCGCAACCTCGCCTCGCTCGAAGGCATCGTCGACACCCGCCGCTACCTCCTGAAGACGAGCGACGTCGTGCCGCTGCTGCTGCATGACCACCAGGTCCACGTGCATAACGTGATCTCCGCCGCCCTGCAGGACGCGCGCATCGCGCTGCATCGCTGGCCGGCCATGCGCGCGATCCTCGGCCTGCCCGAATCGGCCCCGCCGCAAGGCTCCTGCCTCGTGGTCTTCGAGAGCCAGGCCGAGAAGCTGCTCGACGCCCTGCTCTGCCGCGACGAAGCCCCGTGGCCGGCCGACGCGCTGCGTTCCGACGGCGTCTTCGCCGCCGCCTACGCGAAGACCCGCAAGCCCGACGCGCACGGCCGCTCCCTCCGCGACCTCGACCTGCGCACGCGCCTCTTCCGCTACCGTTGCAGCCCGCTCATCTACTCCGAGAGCTTCGCGCACCTGCCGCCGCAGCTTCGCGAGATCACCCTGCTGCGTCTGTCGTCCGGCCTGCGCGCCTTCCCGCCCTCCCCCGCTTTCGGCCACCTCGAGGAAGCCGAGCGCGTGGCGATCCACGAGATCCTCACGGCCACGTTGCCCGACCTGCCCGGCGGCTGGGGCAAGTGAGGCGGACACGAAAAGGGCCGGCCCTCAAGGCGGACCAGCCCTTCGTCGCGACCTAGGCGCGGCTTACTTGACGAGCGCCGCGAGCGGCTCGCGGATGGCGTCGGCCCAGATCTGGTAGCTGACGGCGTTCAGGTGCAGGAGGTCCGGCATGACGGACTTCTCGAGCGTGCCGTCGGCGGTGAGGAACTTGGCGCCGATGTCGAGGTAGCGGACCTTCTGG
>SYID01000219.1 GCA_005798925.1 Verrucomicrobiota bacterium | reverse complement strand
GCCCCGGGCGTGAACAGGCTGTTCTGCTTGTAATCGCGATAGAGGACGGAGGCGTATCTCATGAGCGGAAGGCGTCCGTCAGTCGCTCGGCGAAGCGGGCGCGAGAGAGATGGGCGCGCATCTCGGCGGCGGCACGACCTTGTCGCCGAATCTCATCGGCCGGCAGTTCCGCGTAATGCCTGAGGCCTCGCGCGAGGGCTTCGGGATCGCCGGGCGAGCCGCACAGCGCGCCGTTGACGCCTTCGACGATCAGATCGGGGGCGATCCCGACGGGGGTCGAGAGCACCGGGCGGCCGGAAGCCATCGCTTCGGAGATCATCATAGGGCCGGCATCGTCGATCGAGGGGCAGACAAAGAAATCGGCGGCATGATAGGCGGCGGACATGGCCGCGTCGCCGGCGAGATGTCCGAGGTCGGTGAAACTCACATGCTTCAGGCCGGCCGGAAAAAGACCGCTTGGTCCGGCGCCGACGACATGGAGCCGTACCCCGGCCTGATCGAGCCTGCGCAATGCCTCCAGGAAAACGCCGAAGCCTTTGTAGGCGATGCGCGGATCGACGGTGCGAACGAGGGCGAGCCTGCGCCCGTTCGTCGACAGCCCCAGCCTACGCCGGGCCGGCAGCGGGTCTGCCGCGTCAAGGAAACGCTCCAGGTCCAGCGGGATCGGTAGCACCGCCTGACGGAGACCCCGCAGGACGTGGCTGGCGGCGGCCTTGCGCGCCGACCAATCGCTTTGGGCCAGGACGACGGCCCCGATCTTTCGCCAGGCAGCCGCCCGCGTCTCCGCCTGACGGCGGGTGATGTCCGCCTCCGCTTGCGAACCAAGGGCCGGGCAGCGGCCACAGCCTTCGTAATAGCGCTCACAGCCTAGGCTGTAATGACAGCCGCCGGTCATGTGGGCCATGTCCACCTGCCAGAGACCGACCTTGGCCCCCAGCGCTTCGGCGATTTGGACGACGGCAACCGGCGACAGGTAACCGCCCGGCCAATGCACCAGCACGACGTCCCAGCGCTGAGCAATCCCCCGGGCATGGGCGATGATCGCCTCGGCGGGGAAGACTCCTTCGGCGTCGAAATCGAAGACGCCCTCGACCCTTCGTCCGATCCGGCTGAGCTTGGCGCGAAGCCGCCGGGCGAGCCAGGCGCCTTTGCTCGCCGCGCCCAGGAGCCCGGCGGCGTCGACGACGCCCGGCGCATGCCGTTTCCGCTTCATCACATAAGCCGTCGAACCGAAGCCCTGCGACAGCAAGGCCTCGTGGATGCGCATGAAGCCGTCGGCGGCTCCTCCTCCGGCATCCATCTTGCATAGGTGGAGAATCCGCATTTGCGCTGATAGTTATTTAAGTCACAAAGAGTGCAAGTCCAGCGTCGGGGGCGCGCCCTCGCACCGAAACCACCCGCCCTGAAGATGCCCAAGCTCACCATCGTCACCGTGACGTTCAACGACCTGGCGGGCCTGAAGCTGACCCGCAACAGCCTCGGGAAGGCCGCGGATGCCGACTTCGAGCACGTCATCATCGACGGAGGCTCGCAGGACGGGACGGTCGAGTATCTCCAGGGGCTTCCGGCGGACGTCCGGTGGATGAGCGAAAAAGACCGCGGCCCTTATGACGCCATGAACAAAGGCGCCGCCTTGGCCCACGGAGAATGGGTGATGTTCCTGAACTCGGGCGATACTTTGGCCAGCCCGGAGAATCTGGGCAAACTGCTGACGGCGGCGGACCGATCCGACGCCGGCCTGGCTTACGGCGACCATTACTACAAAGGCCGGCTGCGGAAGGCCAAGTCCTTGGAGGCATTGCACGCATCGCTGGCGGCTGGAGACGTGAAAGGATGGTTGCGCGGGCATCCGTGCCACCAGGCCGTGATCGCCCGGCGCAAACTGCTGCTGGAAGCACCGTTCGACCTCGGCTTCAGGATCGCCGCAGATTTCCACTGGATGGAGCGTGTCCGCCAGCGCGGGGAGAGCTCCCTCCAAGTCGACGGCCCGATCTGCGTCTACCAGCCCGGCGGCCTGTCTTCCCGGAGCTTCCTTCGGTGCACCATCGAATGGTGGAAGGTCGTCAAACTGGCAGGCGGAGGGCCGGTCTCGCACCGGTCTTTTTTCCTGAGGTCACTGAGGAGGCATGGCCGCCGGAAATGCCGGGCCGCCCTGTTGAAGCGAATCAAGGAGGCGCTTGGCTTATAAGCGCCGTCCGTTGGGCGCGGCTTAAGATCGGCGCAGGACCGACACCTGACCGCGGCGGGCGGCGATCTCGAACCCGGCTTTGGCCAATTCGGCGACCACCTCTTCATGGGGGACCTGTCGTTCGCCGTCCTTGACTTCATGGCACTCGACGATGATCCCGGCGAAATGACGCAGCGCGGCGGCTTGGCGGCGGGCCAGTTCCCATTCCATGCCTTCGATGTCCATGACCAGCCACGCCGTGTCCGGCAAAGCATGTCGGGCGATGACCGCGGCCAGCGAAGCGGCGGGGACTCGGAGACGGGCGGGCCCGCCGGCGCGGGCGACCGAGCCGCCTTGGGTGTATTCGGGAGACCAGTCGAAGGCCACTTCGGAGACGCCTTCATCCGCGATGGCGCAGTGGACTAGTTCCCACGGAGCAGAAGGATGATTGTGCGCCACGACCTGACGGGCGACGTCGGCCAGCGAGCCGACAGCCTCATAAGAGACCAACCGGGCGGGACGCCGCCCGAGGATGATCGAGGACACGATGCCGAGGCTGGCGCCGAGCTCCAGCACCTGGGCCCCGGCGGGCAGATAGGCGCGGATGTAGCGGGCCTCCTTGGCCTCGTAGGAGCAGGCGTCAAGCTGCCCGAGGATGACCTTGGAGGGTACGAGACCGAGCGGGACTTCGACCCCGAACAACCGAGGGTTGCCTTGATAACCGCAGACCCGGGCCAAGGCCAATGCACGCCAGCGGATGGAGGACCAGATACGCATCAGGGGATGAAGATTGATAAAGGCCGGAGCAGGATTATCCATCCAATTCACCGGCATGCCCCCCATCTTCGTGATCAACCTCGACCGCGACGTCGAACGCATGGCCTCGCTGGCCGGCAGCCTGAAGTCATTGGGCCTGGACTACGTGCGCGTTCCGGCAG
>SYID01000218.1 GCA_005798925.1 Verrucomicrobiota bacterium | reverse complement strand
GCGATCGAGGAGACCCACAAGATGCTCGAGGTGTACGCCGACTTCGCCGAGAACCACATGGCGATGCCGGTCATCAAGGGCCGCAAGACCGAGGGCGAACGTTTCCCCGGCGCCGTCGACACGCTCTGCATCGAGTCGATGATGCAGGACCGCAAGGCCCTCCAGGCCGGCACCTCGCACTACCTCGGTCAGAACTTCTCGAAGTCCTGCAACATCCAGTTCCAGGACGAGAAGGGCACCCAGCAGTACGCGCACACGACCTCGTGGGGCGTGTCGACCCGTCTCATCGGCGGCATGATCATGACGCACTCCGACGACGACGGCTTCGTGGCTCCGCCCCGCCTCGCCCCGCAGCACGTGGTGATCTGCCCGATCTACAAGGACGACGCCACCAAGGCCGACATCCTCGCCTATTGCCAGACGCTCCAGAAGGAACTTTCCGCCCAGCGCTTCCACGACCGCAAGGTCGTCGTGACCGTCGATAACCGCGACATCCGCGGCGGCGACAAGGCCTGGGGTTGGATCAAGAAGGGCGTCCCGCTGCGCGTCGAGGTCGGTCCGCGCGACTTCGCGGCCAACGCGGTCTTCGTCGCCCGTCGCGACACCGGCGAGAAGGCCGGCATCCCGCGCGCCGAGTTCGTCGCCACCGTCGTGGAGCGTCTGCAGGCCATCCAGGATAACCTCCTCGCGCGCGCCAAGGCCCACCGCGCCGCGAATACCCGCGAGATCGACACTTGGGATGAACTGAAGGCCTACTTCACCGCCAAGAATCCGGAACGTCCGGAGATCCACGGCGGCTTCGCGCTGTGCCACTGGAACGGCTCCAAGGCCGTCGAGAAGCGCCTCAAGGAGGAGCTCAAGGTCACCATCCGTTGCATCCCGCTCGACGCCAAGGACGAGCCGGGCAAGTGCGTCGTCACCGGCGAGCCCAGCGCCCGCCGCGTGGTGATGGCGAAGGCTTACTGATCGGCGATCTTCAGGGTAGGGGCGTGCGGCCCGCGCGCCCTCGGCTGACCGGGCCGGTCAGCCCTACCTTAAGGACGGCCTTACCCGCCGGTGGCGTCGGCTTCGCCGTCGCCGAACTTCAGGCGGAGCTTCTTGCCCGGGGTGACCTGGCGGCGGGCTGAGATGACGGCGCCGTCGGCGTCGCGCACGATCGCGTAGCCGCGGGAGAGGATCGACTCGAAGCCGGCCGACTTCAGGCGCCGGCCGAGCTGGTCGAGCTTCTCGCGCGTGACGCCGAGGCGGGCCTTAGGCGAGAGGCGATGCAGCTCGCCGCCGAGTTCGGACAGCCGGTGACGATGACCGGCGACGATCTCCTGCGCCGCGCCGTCGAGCCGTTCGTTGAGCAGGTCGAGGTCCTGGCAGAGCGAACGCAGCTTCGCGACGGGCGAGTGGCGCGCGAGGTCGGAAGCGAGCAGCTTGATCCGTTCGCGCAGCCTGATCTGGCCCGACACGATCAGCTCGGCCGCGGCGGTCGGGGTCTCGGCGCGCTTGTCGGCCGCGAAGTCGCAGAGCGTGAAGTCGGTCTGGTGGCCCACGGCGGAGATGACCGGCGTGCGGCTGGCGCGCACGGCGCGCACGAGGGCTTCGTCGTTGAAGCCCCAGAGGTCCTCCATCGAGCCGCCGCCGCGGCCGACGACGATGAGGTCGATGCCGGGGATCTCATTGGCCTGGCGCAGGCCGGCGATGACCGAGCCCGGGCAGGCTTCGCCCTGCACGCGCGCGGGCACGAGCCACGCCGTGCCGCTCCAGCCGCGCGTCTTCAGCACTTCGATGAAGTCATGCCACACCGCGCCGATCTCGGAGGTCACGAAAGCGACCGTCTTGGGGAATTCCGGCAAGGGCCGCTTGAGTTCGTCTTCGAAGAGGCCCTCGGCCTTGAGCTTCGCCTGCAGCTCCTTGAACTTCTGGAACAGGTCGCCTTCCCCGGCCGGCTTGATGCTGTCGATGATCAGCGAGAACTTGCCGGTCTTGCCGTAGAAGTCGGCCTTCGCCTTCGCCACGACCTTCATCCCTTCGCGCAGGGGCGACTTCAGCCAGCGCGCCTGGAAGGAATACAGCACGCAATCGACCTTCGCATCGCTGTCCTTCAGCGCGAAGTAATGGTGACCCGAGGGGTAGGTCTTGTAGCCCGAGATCTCGCCGGTCACCTCGAGGGTGCCCATCCCGTTGAGATGTCCTTTGAGGACGTCCGCGAGGTCGGAGATCGTGAGCGGGGCCGAATCCATGGGGACGGAGGTTCGGCGATTCGGCCGCGGAGGGCAAGCGGTAGGTAGGGATGGTTCTCCGAGCCGTCCGCCCTACCTAATTGCCAACGCCCAGGTTCCTCTTTTCACTCGCTTCATGAAGATCGCGTTCGTCGGCACGGGAGTGATGGGGCAGGGCATGGTCGCCAACCTGCTCAAGGCCGGGCATGAGGTCACGGTCTACACCCGCACCAAGGCCAAGGCCGACGGCCTGCTGGCGCTCGGCGCGAAGTGGGCGTCCTCGCCCGCCGAGTCCGCCCGCGGCGCGGCCCTCGCGATCTCGATGGTCGGCTATCCGAACGACGTCGAAGAGGTCTGGCGGGGTCCGCAGGGCTTCATGTCCGCCGCCAAGCCCGGCTGCGTGCTCGTCGACATGACCACCTCGAGCCCGGCGCTCGCCCGTTCGCTCGCCGCGGAGGCCGCGGCGAAGGGTTTCGGACCGCTGGACGCTCCTGTCTCCGGCGGCGACCGGGGCGCCCGCGAGGGGACGCTCACCATCATGGTCGGCGGTGCGCAGCGGGAATTTGATTTCTCCCAGCCGGTCTTCGCCGCGATGGGCAAGACCATCGTCCTGCAGGGAGCCCCCGGCACCGGCCAGCTCTGCAAGCTCGCGAACCAGATCGGGATCGCCTCCGGCATGATCGCCATGGCCGAGGCCCTGGCTTTCGCCCGCGCGACGGGACTCGACCTCGAGACCACGCTGCGTTCGATCTCCGGCGGCGGCGCGTCGAGCTGGGCGCTGCTCAACCTCGCCCCGCGCGTGCTCAAGGGCGACTTCGCTCCTGGCTTCTACGTGAAGCACTTCGTGAAGGACATCGGCCTG
>SYID01000217.1 GCA_005798925.1 Verrucomicrobiota bacterium | reverse complement strand
CTGGATCATGATGGTCCGGCCGAGCTGCGTCTTGATGATCGAGGTGTTCATGTCGCCGCAGACGAACTTCTCGTCCTTGTGCTTGCCCTTGTTCGGCTGGTGCTTGTCGCGGAACTGGGTGAGGTTGAACTCGGGCGAGGACACGGAGACGACGAACTTGAACGCGTCGCCGCGGCCGATGTTCAGGTACTGCGCCACCGGGCCGAGGCCGTGCGTGGGATACAGGTTGCCGTCCATGAAGCGATGGTAGTCGCGGCGCCAGTCGCCTTCGCTGCCGAGCGCCCAGAGGACGCCGCCGGCGAGGTTATGGATGTAGGCGCACTCGGCGTGCTTGAGGTCGCCGAAGAAGCCCTGGCGGGCGAGGTTCAGGACGAAGAGCTCTTCTTCGCCGTAGCAGCAGTTCTCGATGATCGAGCAGTGGCGCTGGGTCTTCTCCGACATGTCCACGAGCTGCCAGCATTCGTCGACGGTCACCGCGGCCGAGACCTCGATGAAGACGTGCTTGCCCTGCTGCATCGCCTTGAGGGCCATCGGGACGTGCCATTCCCAGGGGGTGGAGACGTAGACGACGTCGATGTCGTCGCGGGCGATCAGCTTCTCCCAGGCGTTCTCGTCACCGAAGTACATCGCGGGTTCCTTGCCCGTCTTCTTCTTGACGTTCTCGGCGGCGCTCTTGGCGCGCTGCTCGACGATGTCGCAGACGGCGACGACCTCGGCGAACGGGATGTTGGCGGCGGAGTTCACGTGGCCGCGGCCACGGTTCAGGCCGATGAAGCCGCAGCGGACCTTTTCCGTCGGCTTGGTGGTGAGATCCCAGACCGGCTTGTTGCCGGCCGGGCGAGGGCGGGTCACGGAGATATCGCTCGCGCTGAGGAGCTTGAGGTCGCGCGGGTCGGGCTTGGCTTCAGCCGAGGGGACGGCGCTGAGGCCGAGGCCGAGTCCGGCGAGCGCGCCGAGTTTGAGGAAGTCGCGACGGTTGGGAGTTTCGGGGAGGTTCATGGTGGAGAGGGGGAAAGCGGTGAGCGGTTAGCGATTGGCGGTTGGGGAAACGAGGACACGTGGGCCGGAGGGCCCGAGGACATCAGGAAACGATCGGAAGGGGCTTGAGGGTCTTCCAGCCGCCGCGGGTGAAGTCGGGATAGGCGACCGGGATGCTGCCGTCCCGTACGGAACGGTCGGAGAGGTCGAGCAGGGCGGACCAGGAAGCGGCGTCGTAGACCGTCATGTCCGGGGTGATGCCCTGGCGGACGCAGTCGAGGAAGCGGTAGTTCATCACGTGGTCCATGCCGCCGTGGCCGCCGACTTTCTTGGCGTCGGCCAGCAGCTTGGCGAGCAGCGGATGGCGGTTGGCTTCCATGAACTTCTTCAGTTTCTCGCCCTCGTAAGTCCAGCCGTGGCTGTTGCGCTTCTCCTTGGGGTCGAGCAGCGGATGCGCGTTGTCGGCGTCGATGGCCAGGCGGTTCGGGTAGCCGGCGAAGGTCGCCAGCGAGCCGCTGAGGAGATTGATGCGCGAATAGGGGCGCGGGCTGGTGTTGTCGTGCTGGACGACGATGGTGCGGCCGAGCTCGGTCTTCACGATCGTCGTGCTCATGTCGCCGTTCACGAACTTCTCATCCTGAGAGCGGTCGCGGTCCGGCTTCAGGCGCTCGCGGAGCTGGGTGAGCCCGAACTCCGGCGACGAGACCGAGACGGCGAACTTGAAGGCGTCGCCGCGGCCGACCCCCATGTATTGGGCGATGGTGCCGAGCCCGTGGGTGGGGTAGAGGTTACCCTGCAGGAGCGTCGAGTAGCGGCGGCGCCAGTCGCGGGCGGCGTCGAGGAAACTCGCGCCGGGCTTGCCGCGTTGGTCGTGGATGTAGGCGCACTCGCCATGCTTGAGGTCGCCGAAGAAGCCTTGGCGCTGCAGGTTGAGCACGAAGAGCTCTTCCTCCCCGTAGCAGCAGTTCTCGAGGATCGGGCAGTGGCGCTGGTATTTTTCGGAGGCGTCGACGATATCCCAGCACTCGTCGACCGTCAGCCCGCAGTTCACTTCGACGAAGGCGTGCTTGCCCAGTTCCATCGCGCGGACGGCCATCGGCTTGTGCCATTCCCAAGGGGTGGCGACATACACCACGTCGAGGTCTTCGCGTGCGACGAGTTTCTCCCAGGCGTTTTCGTCGCCGCTGTAGATCGCCGGCGTCCGGCCGGTCTTCTTCCGCACGATCTCAGCCTGCGCCTGCGCGCGTTCGTCGAGGATATCGCAGAGCGCGACGATCTCGACGAAGGGAGTGGCGACGCACGAAGCGACGTGGGAACGGCCGCGGTTGAGGCCGATGATGCCCACGCGGATCTTTTCCTGCGGCTTCGTCGTCAGGTCCCAGACGGGCTTGTTGCCGGCGGGACGCGGGCGCGGCGTGCCCATGTCGGCGGCGGCGCGATGCTTCAGCTGCGCCGGATCAGGCTTCGCTTCGGCGGACGGAGCCGCGCCAAGAGTCAGGCCGAGGCCCGCGAGGGCGCTCAGCTTCAGGAAGTCGCGACGATGGGGATGGTCAGGGTGGCTCATGGGGCGTGAGCGGGGGTGACTCCAAGACAGCAAAGCCTCGGGACGGTTGCAACGGATTTGCCCGGGGCGGCGGCCTAAATCACCACGTTATGAAGCCTTGGGCCGCTTTAATCCCGAAGACCGCCAGATTACGCACGGTATGGGCCATAAAACAGGGCAGGAGCGAACGATCCGGGTTCAGCGGATTGAAGCGCACGACGTAGAGCCAGAGCGAGGTGATGAAAGCGAAGGTCGCGTTCACTTTGCCTTCGTCCGTGCTCAGGTCGAAGTTGTGGATGAGCGCGAAGACCAGCGAACCGATGATCATCAGCGTGAGGAGCTTGCGGCCCATCAGTTCGCCGGGCGCGACGAAGCCGCGGAACAAGGCTTCTTCGACGACCGAGGCGCCGAGCAGCTGGAAGAGGAAGACCGCCGGAAGCACGCTCTGCTGGTCGGTAAGTCCGGCGCGTTTCTCGACAGCGGCTTCGGCTATCGTGATCAGGATCGCGCCGGCCGCGGCGGCATAATACGCGGCGGCGGGGGCGTAGGTGGTGCCAGGCCAGAACTTCTCGGGCTCGCCCGTCAGGCGGCGCTTCCGCCGTTCGCGCGCCCAGGCGACGAGCACAAATAGCCCGAGCAGGCAGTAGAGCAGTCCCTTGGCGGCGGTGAGGTCCATGAAGTCAGCGCACGCCGAGCACCCAGGCGCGGTAGGCGGGCGAGGCGTGGTCGGCAGCGAAGCTCAGCCATTGCGGGACGGCGTAAGGGTGGCGGGCGTGGACCCAGGCTTCGAGGTCGGCGCCTTTGCTCGAGGCGAACTTGAAGGTCACGCGGAACTCGTCCTCGCTCTCGACCTTGCCCTCCCAGGTGTAATGGGAGCGGATCGGACCGTCGACCTGCGCGCAGGCGGCGAGCCCGGCGGCGACCGCGTCGGCGGCGAGGCGGTCGGCCTCCTCGCGCGAGGGCAGGGTGGTCAGGGCGATGGCGACGGACTCAGTCATGCCCCTCGTTGTCGCCCTTCAGGTAGCGCTCGGTGATGATCTCGACGAGCAGGTCGCGGGCTTCCTTGACGTTGTCGACGTGCACGTAGAGGTCGCGGTCCTCGGGCGAGACCATGCCCCATTCCTGGAAGGTCTCGAAGTTCAGCACGTTCTTCCAGAACGGCGAGCCGTAGAGCAGGATCGGGAACTGCTTCTTCGTCTTGCGCGTCTGGATCAGCGTCAGCATCTCGAAGAGCTCGTCCATCGTGCCGAAGCCGCCCGGAAAGGCCACGAGGGCCTTGGCGAGGTAGAGGAACCAGTACTTGCGCACGAAGAAGTAGTGGAACTCGAGGTCGAGTTCGGGCGTGACGTAAGGATTATGTTCCTGCTCGAAGGGCAGGGCGATGCCGAGGCCGACGGAACGCCCGCCGGCTTCATGCGCGCCGCGGTTGGCCGCTTCCATGATGCCGGGGCCGGCGCCGGAGCAGACCAGGAAGCGCTGCCATTCCGGGAGCTGCAGGGACCACTTGGTCATCTCGAACGCCAGTTCGCGGCAGGCTTCGTAATAGGCCGAGCTGCGCAGGTTGATCTCCGCCACGCGGAGGCGGTGGGCGCACTCGGCGCCGTCGCAGGCCCCGCTGGCGGCGAGGGCCTTGGCTTCTTCGAGCTGGCGGCGCGCGACGGACTCGGGCAGGGTGCGGGCGGACCCGAACATGACGACCGTGTTGCGGACGTTGTGCTTCTTGAAGCGCAGGTGCGGCTCGGTCATCTCCGTGAGCACGCGGATGTTGCGCGCCTGGGGGCTGGCCATGAACTCGGGGTTGAGGTAGGCCTTGGGCGGGGTAGGCCGGCGTTTGCCTGATTCCGGGGTCATGCCTCCATCCTCCCCCTTCGCCGGCTCATGCCAAGCCGGGAAGCGTGGGGCTTGACAGTCTCGGCGGGGGACTCTTGGCTGTGCCCTTAAAGCCATGCAACCCACCTACCGCCCGTCCAAGATCGCCCGCGCCCGCAAGTGCGGTTTCCGCGCCCGTTCCAAGACCCCCGGTGGCCGCAAGGTCCTCGCCAAGCGCCGCGCCATCGGTCGTAAGCGCCTCGGCGCTTCCTAAGCCCCCATGCGTCTCCCGCGGGAGCGTCGAATTCGCGCCTCGGCCGAGTTCAGCCGCCTCCGCCAAGAAGGCTCGCGACTCGATTGCGGGCCTTTTCTTTTGAATTACCGCCGGACAGGTCGCTCAGGTCCTTCTCGTTTCGCGGTCATCGCGGCGAAGAAAAACCTCCCTTTGGCCGTGGACCGCAACCGCGCCAAGCGATTGTCGCGTGAGCTGTTCCGCACCGACCCCGCCGCCTTCCCGTCCGGCTGGGAAGTGGTCCTGGTGATCCGTGCAGGCATGCTCAAGCGATCCCTTGCGGAGCTACGCAAGGTCTACGCCGCGGCCGCCGCCCGCATCACGGCCGCCCCGGCCGGCCCGTCGGCATGAGCGAGCCCCTTCCGTCCTGGCCCACCCGGTTGGCGCTGGGGTTGGTCTGGATCTACCAGCGTTTCTTGTCGAAGCCGCTGCACCTCATCCCAGGGTCGGGATGTCGCTACCACCCGACCTGCTCGTGCTACATGGCGACGGCGCTGTCGCGGTTCGGCCTGTTCAAGGGTGGCTGGCTGGGCTTCCGCCGTATCTGCCGCTGCCACCCGTGGGGCGGTTCGGGCGTCGACGAAGTGCCGGAGCGCCGCTGAGCGGCCGCTGGGAATAGGCTCGCCCTCGGTGGCGGGATTACTGACTAATGACTGACGTGAAAGCATTGTTTACCAAGGCCTTGGCTTCACGTCAGGGTGGCACCTTGCTCCTGGCCTTGAGTTACGTCCTGATGGGGTCGTTGCTCCGCCTCGGCTTGCTGGCCGCCGCCGCCCGGGAAGTTTCCTGGGGTCTGCCCACTTTTGGCGCGTTCGTCGTCGGTTGGTTGTTCGATGTCATGATGGCTTGGTTCCTGACGCTCCCCTTCGGCTTGCTGAGCGCCTTCGTCCGTCCGGTCGCCGCGGGCCGTTGGTTCCTGCGCTTTCTCTGGTTCTGCGGCGCGTTCCTCTTCACGTTCTGGAAGATCTCGGAGATCCTTTTCTGGGAGGAATTCGGCGTCCGGTTCAACTTCATCGCCGTCGACTACCTTGTCTACACGACCGAGGTCGTGAAAAACATCCGCGAGTCCTACGACATGCCATTGATCGTAGGCTTGGTGCTCGCGGTCGCGACCGGGCTTTTCCTGCTGTGGCGTCGCCTGGGTTTCGTCCGCCGGTGGGAAGAGGCCGCCGCGGCCGACTCCGCGCCCCGTTGGCGCGGCATCGCGGGCCTGCTCGCGCCGTTGTGCGCCTTGCTCCTGCTGGCTTATTTCGTCGGCCGTCGCGACCTGAAGACGGTCACCGCGGCCCACGCCTCCGTGGGCGAGCGCCTCACCGCCGGGCTGCGGCACATGGGCGCCCCGCAGCCGAGCTGGGCCAACAGCTATGACGCCGAACTCGCCAAGAACGGTGAGTACTCCTTCCTCGCGGCTTTCTGGACCAACCAGCTCGAGTGGAAGCGCTTCTACCTCTCGCGGACCGACGCCGTGGCCCGGCTGCGTGCGACGCTCCTCGCGCAGGGCGGCGAACCAGTCACGGCGAACCCAGGCGATATCACGCGACGAATCCGACCGACCGGTCCGACCCGGCGGCTGAACGTGATCCAGATCACCATCGAGAGCCTGAGCGCCGAGTTCCTCGGCTGCTATGGCGCCCCGGAATACGCCGGGAAGAACCTCACGCCGAACCTCGACCGCATCGCCCGCGAATCCCTTTGGTTCGCCCGCTGCTACGCCGGCGGCACCCGGACGGTGCGCGGCATGGAGGCCCTGTCGTTGGCCATCCCGCCGATCCCCGGCCAGTCGGTGCTTCGTCGCGCCGGCAACGCCGACCTGATGACGCTGGGCTCCGCCCTGGGTTCGCTGGGCTACCAGTCCGCCTTCATCTACGGCGGCGACGGGTTCTTCGACAACATGAACGCCTTCTTCGAAGGCAACGGGTACGACAAGCTCGACCTCCCCACGCAGCTCGCGGCCGGCAAGCAGCCGACCTTCGCCAACGCCTGGGGGGCGTGCGACGAGGACGCGTTCGCCTGGTCGCTGGAAGCCGCGGATCATTCCCACGCCGCCGGCAAGCCCTTCCACCATTTCGTGATGACGACGTCCAATCACCGGCCATACACCTGGCCGGCGGGCAGGATCGATCCGCGGCTGGTCAGCCGCGAGGGCGGGGTGGCGTACACCGATTACGCCATCGGCGCCTTCCTGAAAGCCGCGGCCGCCAAGCCTTGGTTCAAGGAAACGGTCTTCGTCATCGTCGCCGACCATTGCGCGTCGGTCGCCGGCAGGCGCGAGCTCGAGGTCCGCAAATACGAGATCCCCTTGTTCATCTGGTCTCCTGGCAACATCGCCCCGCGCAAGGTCGACACGATGATGAGCCAGATCGACGTCGCCCCCACGGTCCTCGGCCTGCTGGGCGCCGATTACGTCTCCCGCTTCGTGGGCGCCGACGCGCTCGGCCCGGGCTACCGCCCGCGGGCGTTCATCAGCAATTACCAGAAGGTCGCGCTGCTGCGGCCCGACGGCCTGCTCACCGTCCTCAAGCCCGTCCGGCAAGCGGTCCAGTATCGCGCCGACCTCGCGACCGGCGTGCTCGCGCCGGTCGCCGCTCCGGACCCAGGCGCGGTCGACGAAGCCATCATCTATTACCAAGGCGCCGATGAGCTCTTCCATCAAGACGGACTCCGCAATCCCGCGCGCTGAGCCGCGTTCGCTGCTGTTGCCGGCCGGCCTGCTCGCGGCCGTGACCGTGTTCTTCGGCGTGCCCGGACTGGGCGGCGAGGCGGTCGACCTTTGGTTCCAGGCTTTTTTCTGGGACGGCCAATCCTGGCTCATCCCGCATGACCATCCGCTCGGCATGGTCCTGGCGTACCGCGGCCCCAAGGGGCTGATCATCCTCGCCGCCGTCGGCCTGATCGGCCTCGCCCTGTTCCGGCCGCGGCGGCGCGCGCGCTCTCTCTTCCTGCTGGCTTGCTTCGCCTTGGTGCCGATCGTCAGCACGCAGTTGCGGGCCGTCACGCACATGGCGACGCCTCTCGACCTGAAACTCTACGGCGGCGCCCATGAGCACCTGCTGCTGTTCCAGGCCAAGCCTCCGGGTTATCCTTGTCACGCGTTCCCGGCGGGGCACGCGAGCGGCGGCTTCGCCCTCATGGCGACCTACTGGATCCTGGCCGAACGCCGCTGGCGCGGGCTGGCGCTCGGTCTGGGCGTGGGCGCCTGGATGGGCTTCTATCAGGTAGCCCGTGGCGAGCACTTCCTCTCGCACACCCTGGCCACGGCACTGCTCGCCTGGCTGCTCTGCGCCGGGCTGGCCTGGGCGATGCGCGGGCCGCTGGCCCGCGAGGTCAGTTCACCCAATTGACGATGTTGTCGGCGCGGAAGGGCCCGGCGGGATCGCCGGTTTCCTCGAAGTAACTCGCCGGGACGATGCCCGTCTGCTCCATCTTGCCGCTGCTGGAGCCGGCAGGGTCCCAGTATTCGTCGGGTTTCGGCGCGTCGCCTTCGGTGGCCGCCTCGACGAAGTTGGCCGAGCAGGACACGGCCAGGAAATTAGGCGCCAACCACTGCTTGTGGGAACCGATCACGCGATAGCGATAGTCGTACGGATTACCCCAGGCGTCGATGAACTGAGTGCAGAGGGCGGGGTCGTTGATGTTCGCGTCATCGTTGGTGGTGATTTCGTCGAAGCTCAGGAAGCTCCGTTTCTGTCGGTTGGTGCCGCCTGGCAGGGAGGTGCTATCGAAGGCTAGGAGTGCCGGAGAATCGCCCGGTGTGGTGAAGCGGATGAGTTTGCGGCCGAGGAGCTGGTCGAGCAGGTCGCGCCGCGGGTTGTCGCCGGAGATCGAGGAGCAGTAGGGGAAGTCGCCGTAGGTCTTGCGGTAGCCCTGGCAGGCCATGGAGATGGCCTGCATGTCGCCGCGCGACTTGGATTTGTTGCGGGCGTTGTTGGCGGCCTTGAACAGGCCGAAGGCGATCGAGGACAGGATGCCGATCACGGCGATGACGACCAGCAGTTCGACCAGCGTGAAGCCGGGGCGGCGGACGAGGGGGCGGGACATGGGGAAGGGGTTCAGATATGACGGGAGTCGTTTTCGTCCTTCTTGACGTAACCGGAGTCCTGACGCTGGTGGTTGACGGCGTTCTTCTTCAGGTAGGCCTGATAGACGTCGTCGGCGGACATCCCCAGGACCTGGGCGATGGAGATGAGGAAGTGGAAGAGGTCGATGACTTCGACGCGGGCGTTCTGTTCGTCGAACTTCTGGTATTTGGCCCACCACTTCCAGGGCACGGAGTCGGTCAGCTCGGCCATCTCCTGCTGCATGGCGCGGAGGTAGTTCAGGACCCATTTGATCTTCTCCTCCTCGGTCATGCCGGCGGTTTCGACGCCGATGCGCCGGTTGAGCGCCTGTTGCATCTGGAAGATTTCCTCGAGCTTGTCGGACATGGCTTCGATTAGGGCGGGTAGCCCGCTCCGGGGCAATCCCGGAAGCGCCCTGCCGGCCGGCCCGGGACGCGAATTGCTCTTTGCAGGGAAGGGCGGACTGTGCCTTCCTTGCCCCGTGTCCGCCACCAGCCTCCTCGCCTCCCTGCGCAAGCCCGAAGTCCTCGCCCCGGCCGGCGAATGGGACTGCGTCCGCGCGGCGGTCGAGAACGGCGCCGACGCGGTGTTCTTCGGCATCGGCCGCTTCAACGCCCGGGTCCGGGCCAAGAACTTCGAAGAGGCCGACCTGCCGGAACTCATGGCCTACCTGCATGGGCGCGGGGTCAAGGGCTACGTGACCTTCAACACGCTGATCTTCCCCGACGAACTGGCCGAGGCCGCGCGCACGCTCCGCTCGATCGTCGCCGCCGGCGTCGACGCCGCCATCGTCCAGGATCCCGGCATCTGCCGCTTGATCCGGCGGATCTCCCCTGACTTCCCGATCCACGCTTCGACGCAGATGACGGTCACGAGCGCCGCCGGCGCCGATTACGCCCGCGGCCTCGGCGCTTCGCTCGCCGTGCTGGGCCGTGAGGTCTCGATTCCGGAGATGCAGAAGATGCGGACGGAACAGGCCGCCCAAGGCGAGCCGCTCGACCTCGAGGTCTTCGTGCACGGCGCGCTCTGCGTCGCTTATTCCGGACAGTGCCTCACCAGCGAATCGCTCGGCGGCCGTTCGGCCAACCGCGGCGAATGCGCCCAGGCCTGCCGCCTGCCTTACGAACTCGTGGTCGACGGCGTGGTCCGCGACCTCGGCGACAAGGCCTACCTCCTCTCCCCGCAGGACCTCGCCGGCATCGAGGTCATCCCTGACCTGATCCGTGCCGGCATCCGTTCCTTGAAGATCGAGGGTCGCCTCAAGTCCCCGGAATACGTCGCCGCCATCACGAGGGCCTACCGTCGGGCGGTGGACGCCGCCTGGGAGGCGTTCGCCAAGGGCGCAGACGCCGACCGCGCCGCGCTCCAGGTCCGGCAGGAAGAAGACTACGCGATGCAGATGACGTTCTCGCGCGGGCTGCATACGGGTTGGCTCCGCGGCATCGACAACCAGCGCCTCGTCCACGCCCGCTTCGGCAAGAAGCGCGGCGCCTACCTCGGCACGGTCGTCGACGTCGCCACGAACGGCGTGACGATGCGCCTCGAAGGCCCGCTCAAGCCGGGCGACGGCGTGGTCTTCGACCAAGGCAAGCCGGCTGAACGCGAACAGGGCGGCTTCGTCCACGGGCTCGAGCCCGCCCGCGGCGGCCTGACGTTCGTCCGCTTCGGCCGCGAAGACGTCGATTGGTCGCTGGTGCTGCCCGGCGCGATCCTCTGGAAGACCAAGGACCAGGAGCTCGACAAGCGTCTCCATGATTCCTGGGACCGCGAGAAGGCCAATTTCCGCCGCCCGCTCCACGCCAAGGTCATCGGCCGCCTCGGCCAGCCCCTGCGCGTCGAATTCAACGACGGCGAGGGCCACGTCGTCGCCGGCGAGACCACGATGCCCTGCGCCGCGGCCGAGAAGCGTCCGATGGACTTCACCACTCTCCGCGACCAGCTCGGACGACTCGGCGACACGGGCTTCGAGCTGGGCGACCTGCAGGCCGACCTCGAGGGCGCCCTCATCGTACCGGTCAGCGAGCTGAACCGTCTCCGCCGCGAGCTCGCCGAGCAGATCACGAAGCTACGCAGCCAGCCGCTCCGCTGGACGCTCCTGCCTTATGACGAAGCGGCCACCCAGGTCGCTCCCTTCGAGCCGAAGCGCCCGGGCGAGGCCGAGATCGTCGTCGTCATCCGCGAACCGGAGCAGCTCGAGCCCGCCCTGGCGAGCGGCGCCCGCGTGATCTACGCCGAATACGAAGACCCGAAGAAGTTCCGGGCCGCCGTGGCCCGCGTCCGGGCTTACGAGCAGGAAGCCGGCCGCAAGGTCGAGTTCTGGGCCATGGGCCCGCGGATCCACAAGCAGGGCGAGGGTCGCATCAGCGAGATCGTCCTGTCTTGCGAGGCCGACGGCTACCTGGTGCGCAATCACGAGGATCTCCGCGCCTTCAAGGGCAGGCGCCTCCGCGCCGACTTCTCCCTCAACGTCGCCAACGGCCTGACCGCCGAATGGCTCATGCGCGAGCACGCCCTCGAAGGCCTGACGGTCTCCTACGACCTCGACTCCGAGCAGGTCACCGCGCTCTTCCGGTCCGCCCCGCCGGAATGGTTCGAGGTCACCATCCATCAGCACATGCCGATGTTCCATATGGAGCACTGCGTGTTCTGCGCCTTCCTCTCCCAAGGCAAGGACTACCGCGACTGCGGCCGTCCGTGCGAGAAGCACCGCGTCAAGCTGCGCGACCGCGTCGGCGCCGAGCACATCCTCAAGGCCGACGCCGGCTGCCGGAACACGCTTTTCAATTCGCGCGCCCAGACCGGCGCCGAATACGTCACCCAGCTGCTCGCCTTGGGCGTCCGCCGCTTCCGCGT
>SYID01000216.1 GCA_005798925.1 Verrucomicrobiota bacterium | reverse complement strand
GGGTTACCCAAAGATACCCCATGTTCCGCCGCCTCCCTCTAGGCCTGGCCCTGCTCCTGCACGGGCTGGCGTTCGCCGCCGAGACCCGCGACCTGATCCTGGTCGCCGGGCAGTCCAACGCGGTCGGTTACGACGCCTATGCGGAAGAGCTGCCGGCCGATCCCAAGGACACCGCTACGATGTTCTGGTGGCGCGTGGGCGATCCGCCGCCCGATGAATTCGACGGCACGAGTGCCCGGCAGTGGACGACGCTGCAGTTCCAGCCGCGCACCCCCGCGAAGCCGGCCGTCGACGGCAAGAAGCTCGCCCGACAATACGGCAACTTCAACCTTAAGACCAAGGGCGGGTTCGGACCCGAGATCGGGATGGTCCGCACGCTGAGGACGAAGGAGTCGCGTCCGCTCGCGGTCATCAAGACGGCCTTCAGCGGCACGTCCGTCGCCGCCGACTGGAACGTCGGCCTGCCCGGCCAGGCCGACGCCTGCTATCGCGCGATGATCGACGAAGCCAAAGCCGCCATCGCTTCCGCCAAGGTCAAGGACGTCACGCTACGTCCGCGCGCATTCGTCTGGGTGCAAGGCGAGAGCGATGCCAACGCGAAGGACGCCCCCGCCTATGCGGCCAATCTCTCGGCGATGCTGAAAGACCTGCGCGCCGAACTCGGGGCGCCGGACCTGATCCTGCTCCTCGGCGTCAACACCCGCTTCGGCAACGGCAAGAACGCCTTCATGCCCAAGGTCGTCGAGGCGCAGAAGCAGGTCGCCGCCACCCTGCCCCGCGCCCGTTACGTCGACACCTCCGAGGCGGAGACCCTGCCGCCTTCCCACACGCACTTCACCGCCAAAGGCACCTTGGAGATCGGACGGCTCTACGCAGAAGCCCTGCTTGCCCTTGAACAAACCAGATGAGAACCCTCCTCGCCCTTGGCTTGCTGGCCGTCGGTACCTTGAGCGGCGCCGATACCCCCCGAAAGCCCAACGTCATCGTGGTGCTTGCGGACGACTTGGGGCTGCCCCGGATCGGCTGCTACGGCGGGGCGCCGTTCCGGACCCCGCACATCGACCGGCTTGCGGCGACCGGACTGCGGTTCGAGCGCTGTTACTCCATGCCCCTCTGCGGACCGTCGCGCGGTGCGCTGCTCACCGGCAAATACCCCTTCCGCACCGGCTACCTCGGCAACAACAGCTCCACGATCGCACCAGACCGGCATCCCACGGTCGCCAATGTCCTGCAGAAGGCAGGATACGCCACCTGCGCCATCGGCAAACTGGGACAGAGCGCCCCGGAGGACGACGTCCGGGCCCCCCGGGCGTTGGGTTTCGACGAATACATGCTCTGGATGGGTCGGAACACGCCCGACCGCTATTGGAACCCGCGCTACTGCCGCAACGGCGAGTTCGTCCAGGGCGGACCCGACCAATACGGTCCCGATGTCACCCATGACTTCCTCGTGGACTTCATGCTTCGCAACCTTGAGCGGCCCTTCTTCGTCTATTACTCCGCCGTACTCGCCCACACCCCGTTCATGCGCACGCCGGAGAGCGCTCCTGACACCAAGGACCGCGGCCAGCTCCTGACCGACATGGTACACTACCTCGACACGCTGATGGGACGTCTGGCCGCCGACCTCGACCGGCTGGGCCTGCGTGACAATACGATCATCATCTTCACCTCCGACAACGGCCCATACGGCGACCCCACCGGCACCGTCCATGGCAAGGCGGTCGCGGGCGTTAAAGGCGAGACGACCGAAGGGGGCGTGAGGGAACCGCTGATCGTGAACTGTCCTGCGATGGTCCCGGGCGGCAGAGTGTGCGCCGACCTCACCGACTTCACCGACATCTTCCCCACCGTGCTCGAACTGTCCGGCGTCACCCCGCCGACCGACCTGAAGCTCGACGGGCGCAGCTTCGCCCCGCAGGCGTTGGGCAGCTCCGGCAAGCCGCGCGATTGGGTCTACGCCCAGCTGGCGAACGACTACTTCATCGCGGATCGACGCCACAAACTCTACGGGGACGGCAGGCTCACGGACATCACGGACTCGCCCGGTCCCGAGACGCCCGTGAAAGACAGCGACGAGGCGGGCATCGATGCCAGGGCGCGCCTGTCGGCGGCGCTGAGCAAGCTTCGCGACGGCGTGCCGACCGCCGTCAAGACCGCGCCAAAATCCTTCAGACCGAAACCCGCGCCTTCGAAACAGGCGCCCGTCGCCTCCGAGGCGCTGCTCGCCGACCTCCGCTTGCTTGCGGAAAGAAAAGTCATCGATGACGTCGGGCGGTGGACCGGTAGGTCCGACCTCGAAGGAGCACGCGTGGCCGAGATGCTCATCAAGGCCGCCGGCCAGTTCGCCCCGACATCCGGCACGGAGGAGGCCATCGCCGTCCTGCAACGTGAGGGCGTCATCATCAGCACGCCGTATTGGAAGGAACATGCGAAGGCCGGCATGACTTGCGACGCCACGAGCGTCGCCCGGCTCATCCACAAGGCCGCGGATCGCCTTCGAAGCCGCTGACAATCTCAGACATGAAACTCGCCCTCACCCTACGCCTCAAAGTTCGACCGCCCTCGCACACGCACTTCACCGCCGCCGGCACGCTCGAGATCGGGCGTCGCTACGCCGAGGCCCTCCTTTCCTTCGAATCCGCCAAGTAGACCATGCGCCCTTCCCTCCTGCTCCTGCCCTTCGCCGCCCTCGCCGCGGAGGCCGCCCCGAAGCTCGACTTCAACCGGGACATCCGCCCGATCCTGTCCGACAACTGTTTCGCCTGCCACGGCTTCGACGCCAAAAAGCGCAAGGCCGACCTCCGCCTCGACACCTCGGAAGGCGCCACCGCGATCAACGACGGCGTGCAGGCCATCAAGCCGGGCGACCCCGAAGGCAGCGAGCTGATCAAGCGCCTCCTCACGAAGGACCCCGAGGAAGTGATGCCGCCGCCGGAATCGCACAAGAAACTTACCCAGGCCCAGATCGACACCCTGCGTCGCTGGATCGCCGAGGGCGCGCCCTACCGCAAACACTGGAGCTTCGAGCCCCCGGTGCGGCCGGCCGTGCCCGCGGCCGCCGCCGGCACCTCGCCGGTCGACGCGTTCCTGAACGCCGAACTTTCCGCCCAAGGCCTGCAACCCGCCCCCGAAGCCGACAAGGCCCGCCTCCTCCGCCGCGTCACGCTCGACCTGACCGGCCTCCCGCCGACGCCCGCCGAGGTCGACGCCTTCCTCGCCGACGCGTCACCGCAGGCGTACGACAAGGTCGTCGACCGCCTCCTGGCGTCCTCGCGCTACGGAGAACACATGGCCCGCGGCTGGCTCGACGCCGCCCGCTACGCCGACACCCATGGCCTGCACCTCGACAACGAGCGCAGCATGTGGCCCTACCGCGACTGGGTCGTGAAGGCCTTCAACGACAACCTGCCCTTCGACGTCTTCACCACCTGGCAGCTCGCGGGCGACCTCCAGCCGAACGCCACCCGCGAGCAGCGCGTCGCCAGCGGTTTCAACCGTTGCAACGTCACCACCAGCGAAGGCGGCTCGATCAATGACGAACTCCTCTTCCGCTACGCCGTCGACCGCACCGACACCACCATGGGCGTGTGGATGGGCCTGACCGCCGGCTGCGCGGTCTGCCATGACCACAAGTTCGACCCGGTGACCACCAAGGAATTCTACTCGCTCTACTCGTTCTTCTACAGCGCGGCCGACCCGGGCTTCGACGGCAACATCCTGCTCACGCCGCCGGTCCTCCAGCTCTCTACGCCGGAGCAAGAGAAGAGCATGGCGGAATTCGACCGCCTCCTCGCCGCCAAGCAGAAGGCCATCCGCGAGGCGATCGCTTCCTTCAAGTACGTCGACCCGGCGACGCTCAACCCGCCGCCGGCCGTCCGCACCGGCGAGACCATCTGGTTCGAGGACGCCTTCCCCGCGAAGGCCAAGGTCGAGTCTTCAGGTAATCCGACGACCTTCATCGAAGCCAGCGAAGGCCCGGTGCATAGCGGCAAGCGGGCCTTGAAGCGCACCGCGAAGGGCGTCGCCCAGGATTTCTTCACCAAAGGGGCCTCCTTCGAGATCCCGGCCAACGGCGTCATCTCCGTCTGGACCTACCTCGATCCGGCCGACCTGCCCAAGTCGATCATGCTCCAGTTCCACGTCGGCGGCTGGAACCACCGCGCCTTCTGGGGCGAGGAAGGCGCCATCCCCTTCGGCAAGGTACGTACGCCGGAGAAAGTGAACATGGGTAAGCTGCCCGAGGCCGGCAAATGGACCCAGCTGAAGGTCGACATCGCCAAGCTCGGCCTGAAGCCGGGCATGAAGGTCGACGGCTTCGCCTTCACCCAGTTCGACGGCACGGTCTATTGGGACCGACTCGCGATCAGCCACCGCATCGACGAAGCCAAGGACCTCCAGTGGTCCTTCAAGGTCTGGTCCGAGAAGAAGCAAGGCTCCCGCGTGGCCGAACTGCCCGGCGACCTCCAGAACCTCGTACGCGGCAAGAAAGCCGCCCAGTGGACCGAGGCCGAGCGCAAGCGTCTGTTCGATTGGTGGATGGAGAACGAATTCCAAGGAGGTAAGGAAAAGCTGGAAGGCATGCGCGCCGAGAAGCTCGCCGTAGAATCCCGCAAGAAGACCCTGACCGACCAGATCCCCGCCACGCTCGTCATGGCCGACCTTCCGCAGCCGCGGCAGGCCCACGTGATGGTCCGCGGCCAATACGACAAGCCCGGCGAAGCTGTCTCGCGCGGCGTCCCCGCGGCCTTCCATCCGCTGCCCAAGAAGGAAACCTACGATCGTCGCGACCTCGCGGCTTGGATCCTCTCCCCGGCCAACCCCCTCACGACCCGCGTGACGGTCAACCGTTACTGGCAGCAGTTCTTCGGCGTCGGCCTGGTGAAGACCAGCGGCGACTTCGGCTCGCAGGGCGATTCGCCCAGCCATCCGGAACTGCTGGACTGGCTGGCGGTGGAATTCCGTGAGACCGGCTGGGACATGAAGCGTCTCGTCCGCCTCCTCGTCACCAGCGCAGCCTACCGGCGCTCCGCCGCGACCACGCCGGAACTCTTGGCCAAGGATCCCGAGAATCGTCTCCTCGCCCGCGGCCCGCGCCATCGCCTCGACGCCGAGGTCATCCGCGACCAGGCGCTGTTCGTCTCCGGCCTACTCAGCCCGCGCATGGGCGGCAAGGGCGTCCGCCCCTACCAGCCCGACAACGTGTGGGAACCGGTCGGCTTCACCGGCAGCAACACCGCCCGCTACACCCGCGACACCGGGGAAGCGCTTTACCGTCGCTCCCTCTATACGTTCTGGAAACGCACCGCGCCGCCGCCCTCGATGATCGCCTTCGACGCGCCCGCCCGCGAAGCGAGCTGCGTCCGCCGTGAGCTCAGCAACACGCCGCTCCAGGCCCTCGCGTTGCTCAACGACGTCCAACACGTCGAAGCCGCCCGCGCCTTCGCCCAGCGCATCCTCAAGGAAGGCGGCGCCACCGATGACGCCAAGGCCGCCTTCGCCTGGCTGACGGCCGTCGGACGTCGTCCGGCCGCGAGCGAGACGCAGGTCACGCTCGACGCCCTGCGTGCGCACCGCGCACGTTACGTCGCCCAGCCGGCCGACGCGACCAAGCTGATCACCTTTGGCGAGTCGAAGCCCGACGCTTCCCTGCCCGCGCCCGAAGTCGCGGCTTGGACCCTCACCGCCAGCCTCCTTCTTAACCTCGACGAGACCCTCAACCGATGAACGATCCGATCCAAGACCACCTGCGCCTCCTCAATCGGCGCCGCTTCCTGAGCACCGCCGGACTCGGCGTCGGCGGCGTCGCCCTCGCCGGTCTGCTCTCCCGCGAGGCCAAGGCCGCGAACACCGTGCACAAGCCGCTCGCCGGCTACCCGCACTTCGCCCCCAAGGCCAAGCGCATCATCTACCTGCACATGAACGGCGCCCCGTCCCAGCTGGACCTCTGGGACTACAAGCCGCAGCTCCAGGCGCATTTCGACAAGGACCTGCCGGACAGCATCCGCAACGGCCAACGCATCACCACGATGACCTCCGGCCAGGCGCGCTTCCCGGTCGCCCCCAGCCAGTTCAAGTTCGCCCAGCACGGCAAGTCCGGCCGCTGGATCAGCGAACTCCTGCCGCACACCGCCAAGGTCGTCGACATGCTCGCGGTGATGAAGTCCGTCAGCACGACCGCCATCAACCATGATCCGGCCTGCACGTTCGTGATGACCGGCAGCGAGATTCCCGGCAAGCCGAGCATCGGCTCGTGGATCAGCTACGGCCTCGGCAGCGAGAGCGACGACCTGCCCTCGTTCGTGGTGCTCACGCCCAAGAGCGCCGGCGGTCAGGCGCTGTTCACGCGCATGTGGAGCAGCGGCTTCCTGCCCACGCGTCACACGGGCGTGGCCCTCCGCTCCGGCGGCGATCCGGTGCTCTTCGTCCAGAATCCGCCAGGCGTGCAGCCCGCCGACCGCCGCGTGACGCTCGACGCCCTGTCGCAGCTCAACGCCGCCGGCCACCGCGAGCTCGGTGACCCCGAGACGCTCACCCGCACGGCCCAGTATGAGATGGCCTTCCGCATGCAGGCCAGCGTGCCCGACCTCACCGACCTCTCCAAGGAGACTCCGGCCACCCTCGACCTTTACGGACCTGACGTGAAGGAGTCGGGCACCTTCGCCCACAGCGCCCTGCTCGCCCGCCGCATGGTCGAACGCGGCGTCCGCGTGGTGCAGATCCTCCACCGCGGCTGGGATCAGCACGGCAACCTGCCGAAGGACATCGCCCGCCAGTGCCAGCAGACCGACCAGGCCTGCGCCGGCCTGCTGCTCGACCTGCAATCGCGAGGCATGCTCGAAGACACCCTCGTCGTCTGGGGCGGCGAATTCGGCCGCACGGTCTACTCGCAAGGCACGCTCACCAAGACGAACTACGGGCGTGACCACCACCCGCGCTGCTTCACGATGTGGATGGCCGGCGCGGGCGTGAAGCCCGGCATCTCGTATGGCGAGACCGACGACTTCAGCTACAACGTGACCAAGGACCCGGTCCACCTCAGCGAGCTCAACGCCACGATCCTCCACCTCATGGGCGTCGACCACCGCCGGATGACCTACAAGTTCCAGGGCCTCGACCAACGCCTCACCGGCGTCGAAGAGCGCCACGTCATCAAGGGCATCCTTGCCTGAGGGCTTTTCCTAAGACGCAACTTGTCCGTCCCGAGCGGGGTTACCCGTAAACTCAGCCCGTCCCCATGTCCTGCCGACTCATCTCCCTCCTGCTGCTGTCCCTGGCGTCCTCGCAGGCTGCGGACACAGCCCCCTCAGCCTGGTCGGACGACTTTTCGGACGCGGGAACATTCGCCGCGCACTGGCGACCCTACGGCTTCCTCGCGACCGGCATCGACGCCAAGCATCCGCTCGGCAAGACCGTCAGCGGTAAGGACGCCCGGCCGGAATGGTGGCAAGTCATCGAAGGATCCCTCCGCGGGCAGTGCTTCCCGGAAGAAAAGCATCCGCCGGGACTGCGCCGCTCGATCACCGGGACCGACATCCGGGTGAGCTGCCGCTTCAAGCTTTCCGCCGGCGGCCAGGTCGGCATCAGCATCGGCGGCCCCAACCCCGTCGTGGAGCGAGACTTCAACGTCGCCGGCGTGCATATCCGGGCCGACGCCGTCACCGCCTGGGACAACGACGTCCTTCACCCGAAAGGTTCGCCTGAGGCGGCTGAACTGAAGGCCAAGGGCATCTGGAACCGAAAGTTCTTCTACGCGAAGACCGTGAAGGCCCAGATCGCTCCCGACGCCTGGCACGCGCTTGTCCTGGAACTGCGCGGCAAAGAGCTGAAGGTCATCGTCGACGGCCAACCAGCCCTCACTTACGTCACGCTCTGCGGCGACGTGGCGAAGCATGACCTCGGCCTGCAACCCGGCGGCAGAAGCCCGCGCCCCCTCGCCACTTGGTTCGACGACATCCGCGTCGAACCGCTGACCGCCTCGAACCCGGCCCGATGATGAGGACCGGACTCCACCGCCTCCTGGCGGCCTTGCTCCTGACGTCGGCCGCGACGCTCGTCGCGCGACCGCCCAACGTGCTCATCGTCATCAACGACGATCAGAGCTGGCTGGAGTGCGGCGCCTACGGCAAGAGCTCGGTGCCGACGCCGCACTTCGACCGCGTGGCCAAGGACGGCGTGCTTTTCCGTCATGGCTACTGTTCGGCGCCCTCGTGCGCGCCCGCCCGCGCGGCCCTGCTGACCGGACGGAACTTCTGGGAACTCGAACAAGGCGCGATCATCCAAGCCTGGCTGCCGGCTCGGTTCGCCACGCTGCCGGAAAGGCTGACCGCGGCCGGCTACCATGCGGGCTACACCGGCAAAGGCTGGGGGCCGGGCGTCAAGGAACCCACCGGCCAGCGCGACGACCCGGCCGGAAAGGCCTGGAATGCCCAACGGGTGAAGGCGCCGCGGAAAGGCCTCTCGCCCATCGATTACGCCGCCAACTTCAAGGAATTCCTCGCGGCCAAGCCCAAGGATAGTCCGTTCTATTTCTGGGCCGGCCTGACCGAACCGCATGCCCCCTGGGGCCCGGATAACCACAAGGAAATCGGCGTCGACCTCCAGGACCTGAAACTGCCGGAGTTCCTGCCCGACACGAAAGGCGTGCGCATCAACCGGGCCAACTACCTCTATGAGGTCCAGCACGCCGACCGCACGCTCGGCGCGATCCTCAGGCTGCTGGAGGAAGCCGGCGAACTCGAGAACACCTTGGTCATCGTCACGGCGGACAACGGCACGCCGGTCCCGCGGGCCAAGGCCAACGTCTACGACTGGGGCGTGCATGTCCCGCTGGCGATGATGTGGCCGGCGCGCGCCCCCGGCGGACGCACGGTCACCGACTTCGTGGGCTTCCCCGACCTCGCCCCGACCATCCTCGAGGCGGCCGGACTCAAGGTCGCGCCCGAGATGACCGGCCGCAGTTTCCTGCCCACCCTCGCCTCCAAATCCCAGGGACGCGTCGAGGCCGCGCGCGACTTCACGGTCAACGGCCTCGAGTGGCACGGCAACCTCCCGCCGACGGACATCGCCGCCCGCATGATCCGCGACGACCGCTTCCAATACATCGTCAACTACAGCGCCACCGCCCGGGGCGAAGAAAGCGAGTCCGCCCGCAAGCCGGCGGCGCACTTCGAGACCCACTCGCAACGTCTCGACACGCTGCCCATCATCCGGGCCTACCCGGATCGGCCCGACATCCGTCCTTACTACGATCTCATCCTGGCCCCGCGCCCCCGCGAGGAGCTCTACGATTGCGTCGCCGACCCGGACCAGGTGCGCAACCTCGCCGACAAGCCTGAGTTCGCCGAAATCAAACAACGCCTGCGCGCCCGGCTCGAAGCCTACCAGCGCCAGACCGGCGACCCACGGATCACGGGCGAGATGACCCTCTTCACCGAGACCCAGCGCTACGTCGAAAAACGCAAGGCCGCCGGCTATGATGACGACGCCCGCCACGACCCCAAGGCCGACACTTCCAAACAGAAGACCAAATGAGAACCCTGCTCACCCTCCTGCTGCTCACGCTCACCGCGGTCGCCCGGCCGCCGAACGTGATCTTCATCCTGACCGACGACCAAGGCTGGGGTGACGCCAAGTTCGCCGGGCATCCGTATGTGAAGACGCCGAACCTGGACCGCCTGGCCAAGGAGGGCACCTGGCTCCGCCAATTCTACGTCGCCGCGACGGTCTGCTCGCCCAGCCGCGCGGCGTTCATGACCGGACAGGTCCCGGCGCGCTTCGGCATCCATGGCCATTTTGCCGACCATAGCCAGAACGCCGCCCGTTCGATGCCGGACTGGCTCGACCCCGAGGTCACCACCCTGCCCGACCTCCTGAAGCAGGCCGGCTACGCCACCGCGCACTTCGGCAAATGGCACCTCGGTCACGGCACCGGCGCGCCCGCGCCCGAAGCCTATGGCATCGACGTATCCAAGACCGTGAACTCGTCCGGCCCGTCGCTCGGCGACGAAGGCAAGGAGCCCTATTTCCGGGCGAAGTCCACGGCGCTGATGGTCGACGAGACGATCCGGTTCGCCAAGGCCAACAAGGACAAGCCCTTCTATGTCAATCTCTGGACGCTCGTCCCGCACGCGCACCTGAAACCCACGCCGGAACAGCTCGCCGTCTACGCGGAGCTCCAGCCCAAGGCCGACGATCCCGCCTTCGGCGAATGGACCCGCAAGTATTACGCCAACGCCAAGGACCTTCGCTCGCAGATGCAGGTCTTCTGCGCCTCGCTCACCGACCTGGACACTCAGATCGGCCGCCTGCTGGACTCCCTCGACGAGCTCGGCCTGACCAACGACACGCTCATCTTCTTCTCCAGCGACAACGGACCCGAAGACTACCGCGTCAGCAACGCCGCCAACGCCGGCGTCGGCAGCGCCGGACCGCTGCGCGCCCGCAAGCGCAGCATGCATGAAGGCGGCATCCGCACCTTCGGCCTCGTGCGCTGGCCGGGTAAGATCCCCGCCGGTCGCGTCGAAGAGAACGGCGTCGTCGGTGGCGTCGACTTCCTCCCCACCATCGCCGCCTTGGCCGGCGTCAAAGTCCCGGCCGGTCTCACGGCCGACGGCGAAGACCGTTCGGCCCTCTGGCTGGGCGGAGCCGCCACGCCCCGGCGGGCCCCGCTGTACTGGGAATGGATCTCCGGCGTCCAAGGCCCGCAGGACGGCTACCAACCTCCGCCCCTCTGCGTGCGTGACGGCGACTGGAAACTCTTCGTCGACCATGCCGGCAAGAACGCCCAGCTCTTCGACATCCCCAAGGATCCGGGCGAGCAGCGCGATGTCGCCGCCCAGCACCCGGAAGTCGTCCAGGCGCTGACCGCGAAGGCCCTCGCCTGGAACAAGGCCCTGCCGGCCAGCCCCGCCCGCGATAAGTTCATGAAGACAGGAGCCCAAGCCAGGACGCCGAAGAAGGCGGACGCCAAGCCCAAGAAGACGCTCGACCGTCCGAAGATCTTCGACGGCTGGGACAAGGACAAGGACGGCTTCCTCGCGAAGGACGAGTTCATCCCGCACATGGGCGACCAGGCCGACGCCCCGGCCCGCTTCGTTCGTTTCGATAAAGACAAGGACGGACGCCTCTCGAAGGATGAGTTCGTCCGCGCCGGCAACTGAGACTTTACCCATGCGATACCTCACCCTCCTCACCCTCCTCGCGGGCGCCACGCTCGGCGCCCAGGAAGCCCCCAAGACCAAAGCGCCGACCAAAAAGGCCAAGGCCGCCGCCCCCAAGGCCGACGCGTATTCGGCCTCGCTGCCCAAGCCCACGCACGCCGGCGTGCGCTACGGCGAACACGAGCGCCACGTGCTCGATTTCTGGAAGGCGGAATCCGCGACGCCGACGCCGCTGGTCTTCATCATCCACGGCGGCGGCTGGGTCGGCGGCAGCAAGGAGCGCGCGGAGAAGTTCGCCGACGTCGCCGCCCTGCTCAAGGCCGGCGTCTCGGTCGTCTCCATCAACTACCGCCTGATCAAGCGCGATCCCGCGGTCGACACCTCGCCCCCCGTGAAGGCGCCC
>SYID01000025.1 GCA_005798925.1 Verrucomicrobiota bacterium | reverse complement strand
GTCGTTCGGGAGGCGAGGGTCATCCTTGGCGAGCTTCTCGTCATCGAGGAAGAGTCCGGCGCGTGAGGCGTCGGCGAAGTAGAAACCCCCGGCGGCGGCGTTGAGGCTTCGGTCGAAGCCGCGGGATTTCGGCGTGACGCCGTGGTTCTGGCCGACGTGCCACTTGCCGGTCATCGCGGTGAGGTAGCCAGCGGGGCGCAGGACCTCGGCCATGGTCACGCAGCGGTCGTTGAGGCGCCCTTCGTAACCGGGCAGCTTCTGGTCGTCGGTCATCCAGCCGACCCCGGCCTGATGCGGGTAGAGTCCGGTCAGGAGCGAGGAGCGCGTCGGGCAGCAGCGCGCGGTGTTGTAGAACTGGGTGAACCGCAGTCCGTTCTTGGCGAGCGCGTCGAGATTCGGCGTGGGGATCTCGCCGCCGTAGCAGCCGAGATCCGAGAATCCCATGTCATCGACGAGGATGACGACGATATTAGGCTTGGGGGCCGCCCCGGCCGACGCACACAGGGCGAGGAGGGCGAGCAGCGAACGGACGGTCGGCATGACGGATTATTTGGCTTGGGCCGTCTTCCTGGACGGAGGGCGGAGTTCGTCGGCGGTCCAGGAATTGGGATGGTCGGCGCTCTGCTTGCGCACGCCGGCGACGAACTTGGCGTCGACGGGCGAGCCGTTGTGCTCCCACTCGCGGCGGATGTAGGTCAGCACGCCGGCGACGTCTTCGTCGCTGAGCATGCCCATCGGCGGCATGGAAAGGTCCCAGGTGCGGTTGCCGACCTTGACCGGGCCGCCGAGTCCGTTGAGGACGATCTTCGCGGTGACGTCGGGCTTGCCGAGCACCCAGTCGCTGTCGACGAGGGGCGGGGCGAGGCCGTCGAGGCCATAGCCGTGCGGTTGGTGGCAAGGAGCGCAGAGCGACGTGAAGATGACCTTGCCCTTCTCGAAGCGCGCCAGCTCGTCCTTGGTGAGGGCCGTGACTTTGGGGGCGGCCGGGGCGCCGGGCTTGCCCATCCACGCGAGGCGGGAGGAGAGCGAGGTCAGGTTGGCGAGGCCGCCGGCGGATTTCACGGTGGCGCGCAGCTTCGGGAGCGCGGTCGGTTCGGAACTCAGCCAGATGGTCTTCAGCGGCGACGTCTTCTTGGTCTTCGCGTCACGGATGGTCTGATCGAGGCCGCGGAGCACCGCGTCGCGGAGGTTGGTCCGGTCGTCGAGCGTCACGGCGACCGCGAGCATCTGTTCGAACGGGCCGCCTTTTCCGGCCTGCGAGACGAGCGCGGCCAAGGCTTCGAGCACCGGGCCGGTCTCGGTCAGGTTGGCGCGCGTGGCGACCGCGGCGACGGCTTGGGCGAGGGCGACTTCCCGGCCGCGGGCCCCGGACAGGGCGCCTTCGCGGATGAGGGCGTTCTTGCCATGGCGGGCGAGGAGTTCGGCGAGCGTGCGGTCCGCGGCGGGCTGGTTGACGGCCGAAAGGCGGATCGCGAGATGGGCGAGCACGAGCGGGGCGGAGTCGTCCTTCACCGCAAGCAGGTCGGGAAGGAGGTCCGCCGAGGCGAGGCGCACGGCGGCGGCGCGGACTTGGACGTCCTGGTCCTTGAGGGCGGTGCGGACGTCGTCCGGCGTGATGGCGCCGAGTCCATCCAAGGTCCAGAGCGCGTGCAGGCGCGTCACGGCGGGGGCGGCGGCGTCGGCGAGCAGGGCGCGCAAGGCGGGGGCGGCGGCCGCGTCACCGCTTTCGACGAGCAGCCGCTGGGCGGCGTCGCGGACCCAGCCGTTAGGGTGGGAGAGACGGGCGACGCGGTCCGCGACGCCGGCCTGCAGGACCGTCTTCTTCGGAGCCGCCTTGTCATCGCGCACGATGCGCCAGATGCGTCCTTGGTTGACGGGCGTCTCGAGCTTACGCGCCTTGATGTTGGCCATCAGGTAGTGCGTCAGGAAACCGGGGTGCTGGAGCATGCCGCGATACATGTCCACGACGTAGAGGGCGCCGTCAGGTCCGTTGGCCATCATCACCGGCCGGAAGCGTTCGTCGGTGGACGTCAGGAACTCCGTGCCCGGGTGGGCGTCTTCGGCGGCGATCACGCCGTCCTTCTCCGTGAGCTTGAGGCGCTTCACGAGGTTGGAGGACGGCTCGGGGACGAAGGCGTCGCCGCGGTATTCGGCCGGGAAGGCGTCGCCCCGGTAGACCACGGCGCCGCAGGTGGAGGTCGCGCGGGCGAGCGTGCCGTCGGCGCGCAGGGTCTTCGGGTCGTAGCCACGGTTGACCCCGGGCGTCGGGTGCGAGGGGAAGACCGCCTGGTCTCTCATCACCTGGAAGTTCACCGAAGAGGCCGTGCGCAGGAGCGGATTGCGCGAGAAGGCCGCGGCGGGCAGGAGATCGGCGCGAAGGAGGTCGGAGTTGTAGTTGAAGAACAGGCGTCCGGCGTCGTCCTGGCAGAGGCCCCACTGGCCGCGGCCGAGACCGGGTCCGCGCTGCCACGTATCGCCTTGCAGGCGGAAGCTCACGCCATAGCCCGCGGAGTAGATACGGTTGTCCATCGCCCAGGTCGGCGTGTTGGCCATGTGTTCCGGCTGGCCGCCGAAGGTGCCGTAGTCGGACGCCACGATCGTGCGGCTCTCGGCCTTGCCGTCGCCGTCGAGGTCGCGGCAGAAGAAGAGGTTCGGCGGTTCGGCGACCAATGCGCCGCCTTTGACCGGCATCACCCCACGCGGCATGACCATATTATCAGCAAAGGCCGTCGCGCGGTCCATGCGGCCGTCGCCGTCGGCATCGGTGAGCAGGGAGACGCGGCCGATGGGTTCCTTCTCCGTGGTGCCGTCGACGTCGCGCATGTACCCGCGCATTTCTACCACGTACATCCGGCCTTGGTCATCGAAGCTGATCGCGACGGGCGTTTCGATCATCGGTTCGCTCGCGACGAGTTCGATGCGGAAACCGGGCGGCAGGCGGAAGGACTTCAGGGCCTCCTCGGGCGAGAGGGGGGCCGGGGCGGGGAGGTCGAACTTGAGCGTGACGTCCTTCGGGCCGGCATTCCCCTTGTTCAGGGCGAAGGCGGACGTGGCTCCGACAAGCAGAGCCAAGACGGCAAGCAGGGTCTTCATGCTGACTTCCTAGACAGTCCAAAGACCTTGCGGTTGCAAGGCGAACCCCCCGTTTTCACCCCAGTCGGACGAGCCGGCTTACCTGATGGCAGGCCAGTCGTCCGTCCGGAAGCTGGTGGCGGGCAGGCCGGCACCGTTGACGAGGTTGCAGTCCGGGTTCTCGGCCCAGGCGTAGCGGGCGGCGACCGGGGCGGTCACGTCGGGGCTGCTGATCAGGACCGCGGTTCCGTCAAGGCGGGCGGTGGCGGGCTTCCAGACCTTGTCGGCGCCGGCGACCAGGAAGCCGCGAGGGGCGGCGCCGTCGCGGGTCTTGAGACCGTCGGCGTGCTTCAGCGTGACACGGATCGCGGCGCCTTCCACCTGATGGGAGGCGGGCAGGGGGCCGCTGATCGCGGGCACCTTGCGGTCATAGACCGTGGCGAGGGCCCAGTAAGAGAGGCGCTTGCCGACGTCCTGCTTGTTTTTCGGGTGGATGTCCTTGGGGTCGCCGATGTCGATCGTGATCGCCATGCCCGTCTTCGGCAAAGCGAGGACTTTCATCATGGATTCGCGCATGCGGGGCCAGCCTTCGGACTGCGAATTGCGGTAGTTGGGCAGCTGCACCCAGGCGAAGGGGACTTCGTCCTGCCAGAGGGTCCGCCAGCTCGTGACGAGCTGCGTCAGCTGCTTGACGTAGAGCTCGGCCGTCTGGGGGCTGTGTGCGTTGCCTTCGCCCTGATACCAGAGCATGCCGCGGAGCGTGTAAGGAGCGAGGTTGACGACCTTGCCGTTGTAGAGCCCGGCGGGTCCGCCCTTGAGCTTGCGCATGGCCAGCGGATTCTTCGGCGCCGGCGTGACGAACTCCTGGCCCTCCTTCTTCGCCTTGGCGACGGCGGCGCGCCAGACCGCCATCTGCTTCGCATGCAGCTCGCCGGATTTGCTCTCATCGAAGGCGAGGTAGTCCTTCAGGCGGGCGTCATAGTTCGCCTTCGTCTCCGGGTCGGACGACTGCGTCTCGGCGGCGACCCAGGATTCGATGGGCGTGCCGCCGACGGAAGTGTTGATCAGTCCGACGGGCACGCCGACTTCGCGGTGGATCTCGCGGCCGAAGAAGAAGAGCGTCGCGGAAAAACCGCCGACGGTTTCGGGCGAGCACTCCTGCCAGAGCCCTTTGCCTTCGGCGGCGGGAGAGGTGGCATGGGTCGAGGACTCGCGATAGTGCCGGATGAGCGGCAACTTGGCGCGCGCCTGCTCGGTCGGGAAGTGGTTGGAAGATTGCACGGTCATCGCCATGTTGGACTGGCCGGAGCCGAGCCAGACTTCGCCGACGAGGACGTCCTGCACCTCGAGCTTGTGTCCGTCCTTGCCGGTGACGACGAGCGTGCGCGGTTCGGCCGAAGCGGCGAGGGCGTCTAGTTTGAGCATCCACTTGCCGTCGGCGCCCGCGGTCGCGGTCTTCGACTGGCCGGCGAAGCTCACGGTCACGGCTTCGCCCGCGTCGGCCCAACCCCAGATCGCCACGGGCTTCTCGCGCTGGAGGACCATGTGGTCCGAGATCGGGGCGGCCAAGCGGAAGCCGGCGGCGAAGAGGGAGGCGCCGCCGAGGAAGACGGTCAGCAGGAGGGCGAGGAAGCGAGGGGTGCGCATGCTTATCTAACATCCGAAATCCGCCTAGGTTGCGAGAATAGAGCAGAGCAGAAGGGGTAGGGGTTGGGGTATGGGTAGTGAATCACTACGATGCAACGACGCAGATTCAGCGGACGAGCGCACCAGGCAGCATGGTTCTGGCCTTCGAGTCCTTGATTTCTTCCTACCCCTGCCCCGACCCCTATCCCTGCCCCTAGGCTATCAGCCTTAAGCCAACAACTTCTTCACCACGTGGCAGGGCTCGACGCCGGTGAGGCGGAAGTCCAGGCCGGCGTTGCGGAAGGTGAGGCGCTCGTGGTCGACGCCCAGGCAGTGGAGGATGGTCGCCTGCAGGTCGGGCACGCGGACCTCGTCCTTGACGATGTTGAAGCCCATCTCGTCGGTCTCGCCGATCGTCTGGCCGCCCTTGATGCCGCCGCCGGCCATCCACATCGAGAACGCCTGCGGGTGGTGGTCGCGGCCCTGGCTCCGGCCGAGCGAGACGCTGGACTCGACCATCGGGGTGCGGCCGAACTCGCCGCCCCAGACGACCAGCGTGCTGTCGAGCAGGCCGCGCCGCTTGAGGTCCTTGACGAGCGCGGCGGAAGCCTTGTCCGTCTTGGCGCAGTTGTTGCGCACGTTGCCGGCGACGTCGCTGTGGGCGTCCCAGCCTTCGTTGTAGATGTTGATGAAGCGGACGCCGCGCTCGACCATGCGGCGGGCGAGCAGGCAGGCGCGGGCGAAGGACGGCACCTTCGGATCGCAGCCGTAGAGCTCGAGCGTCTCCTTGCTCTCGGTAGAGAGGTCCATCAGGTCGGGCGCCGAGGTCTGGAGGCGGTAGGCCATCTCGTAGTTGGCGATACGTGTGGCGATCTCGCTGTCGCCGTCGAGCCGCAGGCGGCGGTCGTTCATGGCGTTGATCAGCCCGATGGTGTCCTTCTGCGTCGCCGGGTCGATGCCCGCGGGCGTGCCGGTGTTGAGGATCGCGTCGCCGGTGTTGCGGAAGCGGGTGCCGGCGTAGGAACTGGGCAGGAAGCCGCTGCTCCAGCAGGCCGCGCCGCCGCTGATGCCGGAGCCGGTGCTCATGACCACGAACGACGGGAGGTCTTTGGCTTCGGAGCCGAGTCCGTAGGTGATCCACGAACCCATGCTCGGCCTGCCCGGCTGCGAGAAGCCGGTGTTCATGTAGATCTGGGCGGGCGCGTGGTTGAACTGCGTCGTGCGGCAGGATTTCACGATGGCGATGTCGTCCGCGATCGAAGCGATGTTCGGGATCATCTCCGAGAGCTCGGCGCCGGACTGGCCGTGGCGGGCGAACTTATAGCGCGGTCCGAGGACGGCGGCGTCGGGGCGGATGAACGCGTAGCGCTGTCCGTTGATGACCGAGGGCGGGAGGGGCTTGCCTTCCAGTTTGGCCAGCTCTGGCTTGTAGTCGAAGAGCTCGAGCTGCGAGGGAGCGCCGGCCATGAACAGGTGGATGACCGCCTTGGCCTTGGGCGGATGGTGTGGCAGGCCGGAGACCTGGCCCGAGCCGGCGGCGGCGAGGCGGCCCATGGCGCCGTCGGCCATCAGGGAGGCGAGGGCGATCTTGCCGACGCCGAGGGCGCACTCTTGGAAGAAGTACCGGCGGGTGACGTTGGGGCGGGAGGACATATGAAAGAGAGTATGGAGTTTCGAGTATCGAGTATGGGGCCGAAGAGACGTCGGGATGTCAGGGTGCTCGTTCGGTCATCTGTGATCTGTCATCGGTCATCGACTCTTCACGGATGCGTGATGCTCTCGTCGAGGTTGAGGGCGGCGCGCGCGAGGGCGGTCCAGACGTCCGGTTCGGCGACCTTGCGGGCGCGCTGGGCGTCGACGAAGGCCTGCATGGTCTTCGTCTCATCGGGCGCGGGCGGGCGCGTGACGCAACGCCGGAGGATGAAGGCGATGCGTCCGGCGTCATCGGTCGCCGCCGTCATGGCCTTCTTGCCGAGCGCGCGGGCCGCTTCCATGAACATCTCGTCGTTGAGCAGGGTCAGCGCTTGGAGCGGGCTGTTGGAGACGTCACGGCGCGCGATGCAGGCTTCGCCGGTGGGCGCGTCGAAGGTCGTGGCCATCGCGAACGGCGCGGTGCGCTTGATGAAGGTGTAGAGCGAGCGCCGGTAGCGGTCCTCGCCCTCGCTGGGCTTCCACTCGATCTTGCCATACGCCCCTTCGCTGGTGACGCTGGCGGGCTGCGGCGGATAGACGCCGGGTCCGCCCATCTTGAACGAAATCAGGCCGGCGGCCTGGAGCGCGCCGTCGCGGATGACCTCGGCGTCGAGGCGGAAGCGGCTGCCGCGGGCGAGCAGGAGGTTCTCGCGGTCCTTTTCGGCGAGCTCGGGCGTCACGCGCGAGGACTGGCGGTAGGTGGCGCTGGTGACGATGAGGCGGTGCAGTTTCTTCATCGACCAGCCGGTGTTCTGGAACTCGACCGCCAGCCAGTCGAGCAGCTCAGGGTGCGTCGGGGCTTCGCTCTGGTAGCCGAAGTCTTCGAGCGAGGCGACGAAGCCGCGTCCGAAGAAGGCCTGCCACTGACGGTTCACGGCGACGCGGGCGGTCAGCGGATTCTCGGGCGCGAAGAGCCAGCGGGCGAAGGTCAGGCGGTTGGCCGGTGCGTCCTTGGGTAGTCCGGGCAGGAAGGCGGGCACGCCGGGCTTCACTTCTTCGCGCGGATTCAGGTATTCGCCACGGTGATAGCGCACGGTCGTCCGGGGGTTGGAGGCGGGGCGTTCGCGCATGACGAGCGTGGGCTGGCCGCGCGGGATGCGCTTGCGCAGGGCGGCGAGGGCCTTGGCGTGGACGGCGACTTCGGGCGCGGTCTCCAGGAAGCGCATGCGTAGGGCGTCCCGGTCCTGCGGGGCGGCGCCGGCGAGCATGGCCTCGATCGCCGCGGGGTGACCGGTGGCGGTGGCGTGTTCGTCGGTGCTGACGGAAAGACGGAAATGTCCGAGCGAGCAGGAGAAGTGTTTTTCGAAAAGCATCTTCAGGGTCCAGCCGGCCGGAAGGTCGGTGGGTTTGGCGAAGCGGAAGACAGCCGTCTGGCGCTGGCCGTAGCCGCCCAGCACCTGCCAGCCGCTGGACATCTCGCCGTCGAGCGCGGCCGAGGCGTTGTTCTTCTTCCGGGCGGCCTTGCCCTTCGCCTTGGCTTTGGCCTTGGGCGCGGCGGCGTCGCTGATACGGTCTTCTTCCTCGTCGTTCGTCGCGAAGGCGTCGCCGAATTCCAGGCGTCGGCCCTCATGCCAGGCCTGGAGCTCGCTGAGGAAGAATCCGCCAAGGGGTCCCTCGTAGCCGGTCAGTCCCGGGCCGTCGTTAGGCAGGGAAGGGTGGTCGGCGACCTCGAGCCGGAGCGCCGTGACGCCCTTATGGGCGCGATCGAAGGTCAGGTCGTAGACGTCGCTCTTGGTGCTGTCGCCGCCGCCGAGGATGAAGTCGTCGGGCTGGACCTCGAGTTTCGGCATCGTGGTCTTGAGCTTGGCGGGCCGGATCACTTCCCACTTCGCGGACTTGGGGGCTTCGGCGGCGATCCAGGCGTCGACCTTCGGGTCGAGGGCGGCGACGCCGCCGGGGAACTTACCGGGCAGGGATTCTTCGGCGGCGGCGATCTTGCGGGCGTGCTCGGCCAGCTGGGCGTCGAGGTCGGCCGGCGGGATATGGTACGTCGGTTCGTCGGCGTTGTTCAGCAGCGCCATGACGCCGAAGTAATCGGTGTGCAGGATAGGGTCATACTTGTGGGTGTGGCACTGCGCGCAGTTCATCGTCAGGCCCATCCACGCCGCGCCGGTGGCGCCGACGCGGTCCACCATCGCGTAGAAACGGTATTCGTTGGGGTCGATGCCGCCTTCTTCGTTCAGCATCGTGTTGCGGTGGAAGCCGGTGGCGACGAGGTCGTCGGGCGTGGCGCCGGGGAGGAGGTCGCCG
>SYID01000024.1 GCA_005798925.1 Verrucomicrobiota bacterium | reverse complement strand
GTTCGGCCCCTTCGACGGACAGATGTTCGTGGCCGAGTTCACCGACGCCAAAGTCAGCCGTGTCTTCATGGAGAAAGTCGACGGCGAGTATCAGGGCGCCTGCTTCCCGTTCGTCGGCGGTTTCGCCTCCGGCATCGTGCGCCTCAACTTCGCCCCCGACGGCTCGCTCATGGTCGGCATGACCAGCCGCGGCTGGTCCTCGCTCGGCACCAAGGCCTACGGCCTGCAGCGCCTTCGTTATAACGGCAACGCCCCGTTCGCCATCAAGGAGATGAAGGTCAGGCCGGACGGCTTCGAGCTGACCTTCACCAAGCCCGTCGACGTCGCCCGGGCCGGCGACGTCGCCTCCTACCGCATGACCAACTACACGCTCTTCTACTCGAGCGCTTATGGCAGCGACGAGATCCAGTCCGCCCCTAACCCGATCACGGGCGCGCAGGTCGCCGCGGACGGACTCAGCGTGCGGCTCAAGGTCGACGGACTCCGGGAGCTTTACATCCACGAGCTGCATGCCGACGGACTCCGTTCGGCCGCCGGCGAGCCGCTGGACCATGCGGACGCGTATTATACGCTGAACCGGATCCCCAAGAACTGACTCGCCTCGGCGGGACGTTCGGCTCCTCTTGGGGGCCTTGGCCAACGTTCCCACCATCCGTTCGGAAATCGGACCCACGCTGAAACTCGCCGTCCCGATCATGCTCGGCATGCTCGGTTACGGCCTGATGTTCGTCGTGGACGTCGCCATGGCGGGCCACCTCGGGGAGACCGCGCTCGCCGCGTCGGCCCTGGCTTCGAACCTCAATTACATCCCCTACGTCTTCGGCATCGGGGTCGTCGGGGCCATCGCCGTCTACCAGTCGCAGGACAACGGCGCCGGCGTCGAGGAATCCGCTCCCGCGATCCTGCGGCACGGCATGGTGCTCGCCCTCGGCATCGGCGTGGTCACCGCCGCGCTCACGCACGCCGCCGCCCAGTTCCTGCCCTTGCTCGGTTCGTCGCCCGAGGTCACCGCCGAGACGCACGACTTCTTCGTCATCATGGCCTGGGCCATGGTGCCCGGTCTCGCCTTCCACGCGCTGCGCGGGCATCGCGATTCGCAGCACCAGCCGTGGATCTCGCTGGCCTGGCTGGCCGCCGGCATCCTCGCCAACGTCTTCTTCAACTGGCTGTGGATGTTCGGTCACTGGGGTTTCCCCGCGCTGGGTCTCGCCGGCGCCGGCTGGGCCACGCTCGTCTCGCGCATCCTGATGCTCATCGGCCTCTGGGTCACGCCAGGGCGCGGCGAAGTCCGCTGGGCGGACGGTCTGCAGTTCGCCGTCTTCCGCCGCCTGCTCGCCACCGGCTGGCCGGCGGGCCTGCACAGCCTCAGCGAAGTCGGCATCTTCGCGGTCGTGCCCGTCATGGCCGGCTGGATCAACGCCACCGCGCAGGCCGCGCACCAGGTAGCGATCAGCACCGCGTCCGCCGCCTTCATGCTGCCGCTCGGGCTCGGCATCGCCGCCGGCATCCGGGTCGGCGAAGCCTATGGGGCCAAAGATCCGCGCAAGGTGCAGGCCGTCGGCCTCGGCGCGATGATCCTCGGCGGCGTCATGATGGGCGCTTACGGCCTCGCCATGATTCTCCTGCGGCCGTTGCTGATGGAGACCTATGGCGTGGCCGGGTCCGAGACCGCCGCGCTTGCCTCGAGCCTGCTCATCTTCGCGGCCGTCTGGGCGCCCTTCGATGGCGTGCAGGTCGTGGCGGCTTACCTGCTCCGCTCCGTCAACCGGGCCGCGTGGGCTTCGTGGAGCGTCTTCATCGTCTATTGGCTTTTCTGCCTGCCCTTGGCCCTCGCCTTGGCTTTCCCGGCCGGCTTCCGGCTGTTCGGTCTGCCCGTCGGGCGCTGGGGCCTGGGCGCATCGGGCATCTGGATCGCCTTGGCGACCGGCCTCATCCTCGTCTCGCTGGTGATGGGCTGGAAGTTCCGGCGCTCCGCCCAGACCGCGGTGGACGCCTGAGGCCGTCACCTCCTTGTCACGGCGCGGACGGCGTTTCTTAACTTAGGCGGCCTTGCGGCTTGCCGCCCGGGCATAGCCTTGAGGGCGCACCCCAATGCACCTCACCCATACCACCACCCCTAGTCGGGAGGCGGAAGAAGATCCGGAATACGGTTTCTGCGAAGAGACCAACGCCGACGTCATGCATCTGTCGTTCGAGAAGCTCCAGCTGCTCGCTTGCGAACTGCGCGGCGGCGGGACGCAACCCGAGGCGATCGAACGTGTCTGCGACTACGTCGTGCGCGACCCCGCGTACGCCGACTCCACGCGATCGATCTTCCGGTCGGCCTTGGAGCTCCTGCGTCGTCGCGCCCGCTAGGTCGCGACGGACGGGCCCCTGTCGCGCCCGGGTCGCGCCCGGGGGAGGGGAGCGTCGTCGCGTGGTCCGTAAAACAAAGAAGCCGACCAGGCGGTCGGCTTCTCGGAGGGCTGACGGGCAGCTTACTTGATCGCGCAGGCGGTGGAGGCCGTCGGAACGATCTCGACCTTGCGGTGCTCGGCGTCCCACTTGACGAGGCCGTCGGCCTTGGCGAAGAGGGTGTGGTCGCGGCCCATGCCGACGTTGCGTCCCGCGTTCATGCGGGTGCCGCGCTGGCGGATGAGGATCGAACCGGCGGTGGCGAATTCGCCGCTGTAAAGCTTCACGCCGAGGCGCTTGGAGGTGGAGTCGCGGCCGTTGGAGGAAGTGCCGCCGCCTTTCTTTGTTGCCATGGTGGGAGGTCGTTAAGGGTTAAGCAGAGATGGACTCGACCTTGATCACCGACAGTTCCTGGCGGTGGCCGCGACGGCGGTAGTAGCCCTTGCGGCGGCGGTGCTTGAAGATGTCGATCTTCTCGCCGCGCTTGTTCTCAAGGATCTTGGCGGTGACCTTCGCGCCGGCGACGGTCGGGGTGCCGATCTTGGCGGAGGCGCCTTCGCCGACCAGGAGGACCTGGTCGAACGTGAGGACGTCGCCCTCGTTCTTACCAGGGTACTGGTTGACGATGAGGATGTCGCCCTGAGTGACGGTGAATTGGCGACCGGAGGTGATAAATGTGGCCTTCATGGCTGTCGGAAGGTCGGAGCAAACGGACTGAAGGGGGGTTGGCAAGGGGAATTGTCGCGTGATCAGGGGTAGGGGTAGGGGTGGGCTCAAATCTGGGCTTGGGGCAGGGCCGGGGCTAGGGCTGGTAAATCGATACCAGTGATGGCGGGTCAGGGTTTTTAGGACTAAATCGGGTTAAAAAGAGGGGCAGGCGGGGTGGTTAGGCCTTTCCTGCCACCGGTAGCGGCTTAATCCTTCGGTATGAACCCATTCTACCAAGGCGGACAATTTGAGGAGCCGGTCGACCCGTGGGCGGCCCTGTCCAAGGAGTTGACCCGCAATCTGTCGATTGGGCCGACCGTCCATGCCACGGCCTTCGTCCACTCCAAGGCGGTCGTCATCGGCAACGTGACCGTCCGTGCCAAGGCCAGCATCTGGCCCTGCGCGGTGCTCCGGGGGGACATCGCCCCGATCGAGATCGGCGAAGGCAGCAACATCCAGGACGGCGCGGTGGTTCATGTGGCGGACGGCCTTCCCGCCAAGGTCGGCGCCCGGGTCACGGTCGGGCACCTGGCGATGCTCCACGCCTGCGTGGTCGGCGACGAATGCCTCATCGGCATGCACGCCACCGTGCTCGACGGGGCCGTCATCGGCGCGCGCTCGATCGTCGGCGCCAATTCCTTGGTCACCAAGGGCACGCAGGTTCCGCCGGGTTCGCTCGTCATGGGGTCGCCGGCTAAGGTCGTGCGTGCGCTCACCTCCGATGAGCAGGCCTCGTTGCCCGGCTGGGCCGAGAAGTACGTGCAGGTCGCCGCCCATCACCGCCGCTTCGATTGAGCGTCGCGCCCGCCAGTCAGGAAACGCTCGCGCCGGCGGTCTGGCGCGGACGTCGCGCGGCGCACGCGGCCCGCGCCGATCGTCTGGTCGGCGCGCGGCGTGAGCGGTCGCGCCGCGGCGAAAGCGACCCGATCGAGGATTTCCTCTTCACCTATTATCCTTTCCGGCTGGCCGCCTTGCGCCGCTGGACGCCCGGCGCCGGCGTCGCGCTGGCCGAGGCCGACGAGCTCGTCGACGGCCGTCGCTTCCTCCGCGGAGCGGACGGGTTCGTGCGCGCGGCCTTGCCCGACCCGGCGCAGGCCGCCCGGCTGGCGTTCAGCCTCAAGCTCTGCCGGGCTGTCGCGACGCGGGCGCCGTTCCTCGGGTGTTTCGGCCTGCACGAATGGGCGATGGTCTATGGCGAAGCCGGGCGGCGCCGGCACGGCGCCTGGTCGCTGCGGCTCGGCGCCGCGGGCACCGACGCCGTCGTGCGCTCCCTGCCCGTGCGCTGCACGCACTACGACGCCTTCCGCTTCTTCACGCCCGGCGCGCGGCCGCTGAACAAGCTCGCGCCCACGCTCGAGGCGCGCGCCGACAACGAGCAGCCCGGCTGCGTGCACGTCACGATGGATCTCTTCAAATGGGCGATGAAGGCGTGGCCGTGGGTCTCGGCCGAGCTCGCCGCGGACGCGTTCGAGCTCGCGCGCGTCGCGCGTTCCGTGGACATGCGGGCGAGCCCGTATGACTTCTCCGCCCTCGGCCTGCGGCCCATCGCGATCGAGACGGCGGAGGGCCGCGTCGAATACGAAGGCGAGCAGCGGCGGCTGTCGGGGCTGGCCGAGCCCGTGCGGGCGCGGCTCATCGCGGAGCTGGAGCGCGCGCTCGCCTGAACCCGGGGCGCGAAAAAGGCGGACCATGCGGTCCGCCTTTCGTTTTGATCCTCCGATCGCTCAGAGGCGCTCGACGACGAGGTCCTTGAAGTCGACCTTGCAGCCCGGGTCGTGGGCCTGGATGGCGAAGGTCCCGCTGCCGAGCTTGCGGCCAGGCATGCCTTTGGGCGGGGTCCAGTCTTCCGGTTCGGTGAAGTCGACGGTCTGCTTGCCGTTGATCCAGATCTGGATGCGCTTGCCTTCGACGCGGATGCGGTAGTCGAACCACTCGTTGTCCGGCGCGGCGGGCGTGTTGAGGACGTCGCGGACGGCGTAGAGTCCGCCGGTGCGCTTGATGTCCTTGTGGCTGCCGTTGACCTGGCACTCGTAGCCTTGGGAGGGCCAGCCTTTGTCTTCGTAAGCCGTGTGGAAGTAGAGGCCCGAGTTGGCGCCCGGGTAGGTCTTCACCTTCGCCTTGAAATCGAAGTTCGTGAAGGAGGCTTTGCCGTCGGCGCCGACGAAGAACAGGTGGCCTTGGCCGCCGCGGATCTGGAGGACGCCGTCCTCGACCTTGTAGGTGCCTTCGGGGGAGTTCTTGGAGGCCTTCCAGCCGTCGAGGGACTTGCCGTCGAACAACGGGATGGTCTCGCCGGCGAACGCGGCGTACGAGCTCAGGAAGAGCGCGGCCGTGGCCAGCAGGGTGGTGCGGAGGGGGGTGGAGGAGCTCATGGGGCGTCTCCAACCAAACCCTTTCCGGGCGGGTGGCAAAGATTAAGTGAACACCTTGATGCCGGCCTCCCGCATCTCGAGCAGGCGCTTCTTCAGCGTCGACCTGTTGATGCCCAAGATCATCGCCGAGCGGAGCTGGTTGCCGCGGGTCTCTTCCATCGCGCGGCGGATCATCTCCATCTCGATGGTCACGAGGATATCCTTGCCGTCGTCGGCGCGGCAGTGGCGGTAGATCGCATCGTAGGCCGGAATCGCCCCGGCCGCGGCGACAGGGGTATCCGCGGCGGCAGGCGCGGCGGCCGCGGGTGACCCGGCGGCGAGGGGGGTCGGGGACGGGCTCTTGCGCGGATGGAGGACGTCCTGCGGGAGGTCCTTGGGCAGGATGGTCTCGCCTTTGGCGAGCACGTTGGCCCGCTGCACCACGTTCTCGAGCTCGCGGACGTGGCCCGGCCAGTCGTAGGCCAGCAACGCGTCGAGCGCCTCGTTCGAAAGCCGCTTCGGCTTGAGCTTCTTCGCGGCGGCCTGGCGTTGCAGCATGTAGTCGACGAGCAGCGGCACGTCGCCCTTGCGGTGGCGCAAGGCGGGCAGGCGGATGCGGAAGACGTTCAGGCGGTAGTAGAGGTCTTCGCGGAACTGACGCGAGGCCACCATCGCCTCGAGGTCCTTGTTGGTCGCGGCGACGAGACGCACGCTGACCTTGAGCGTGGTCGTGCCGCCGACGCGCTGGATCTCGCCTTCCTGGATGGCCCGCAGGACCTTGGTCTGCGTCGGCAGCGACATGTCGCCGATCTCGTCGAGGAAGATCGTCCCGC